>DAIODV010000046.1:0-14922 GCA_036746615.1 Mycobacterium sp. | reverse complement strand
CGCACGCGAAGGGGGCGCCCTCCCCGTGCTGGCCGCCTGCCAGTCGGTGCCGCACGAGCCAGTGGACTTCCATGCGCTCGACGTCGACTTCGCCGCATTCTCCGGACATAAGATGCTGGGTCCCAACGGGATCGGCGTGTTGTATGCGCGCCGCGAGCTGCTTTCCGCGATGCCGCCGTTTCTCACCGGCGGGTCGATGATCGAGAACGTCGAGATGGACACGTCGACCTACGCGCCTGCGCCTCAGCGGTTTGAGGCCGGCACCCCGATGACCTCTCAGGTCGTCGGGTTGGCTGCGGCCGCACGCTATCTCGGTGCCATTGGCATGGACGCCGTCAAGAATCACGAACGTGAGTTGACCGCCGTCGCCATCGAAGGGCTTTCCGGCGTCGACGGTGTGCGAATCATCGGACCGACCTCGATGGAGAACCGTGGTTCACCGGTGTCTTTCGTCGTCGACGGCGTGCACGCGCACGACGTAGGGCAAGTCCTCGACGACGACGGCGTCGCCGTGCGTGTGGGCCACCATTGCGCGTTGCCGCTGCACCGCCGATTCGGCCTGGCCGCTACCGCGCGCGCGTCGTTCGCGGTCTACAACACCCACGAGGAGGTCGACCGGCTGGTGGCCGGTGTGCGCCACGCCCTCGACTTCTTCGGCGGAGCGTGAGCCGTGCGTCTGGAGCAGATCTACCAAGACGTGATCCTCGATCACTACAAGCATCCGCAGCACCGCGGGCTGCGGGAGCCGTTCGGCGCGCAGGTCCACCACGTCAACCCCGTGTGCGGTGACGAGGTCACGCTGCGGGTGGCGCTGTCGGACGACGGTGAGCACATCGCCGACGTCTCGTACGACGGGCAGGGCTGCTCGATCAGCCAGGCGGCCACCTCGGTGCTCACCGAGCAGGTGATCGGTCAAAGCGTTGGACAGGCGCTGAAAACCGTTACCTCGTTTACCGAAATGGTGTCGTCGCGGGGAACCGTTACCGGCGACGAGGATGTCTTGGGCGATGGCGTCGCGTTCGCGGGCGTGGCGAAATACCCCGCCCGCGTCAAATGTGCATTGCTGGGGTGGATGGCGTTCAAGGATGCGCTGGCCCAGGCAACTGGAAACCTCGAGGAGGTCAAGGATGAGCGAAACCGCCGCACCGGATAACGAGCTGCTCGCCGACGTCGAGGAGGCGATGCGCGACGTCGTCGACCCCGAACTGGGCATCAACGTGGTCGACCTCGGCCTGGTCTACGGCCTGAACCTGACAGAGGGCGAGGAAGGCACGATCGCGCTGATCGACATGACGTTGACGTCGCCGGCCTGCCCGCTCACCGATGTCATCGAGGACCAGTCGCGCAGCGCGCTGGTCGGCACCGGTCTGGTGGACGAACTGCGGATCAACTGGGTGTGGAATCCGCCGTGGGGTCCGGACAAGATCACCGACGACGGCCGCGATCAACTGCGCGCTCTGGGTTTCACCGTCTAGGCCTTCCGGGCAGCGGTATGAACGCCTTGACGGGGCTACCATCGTGAATGTGAGCGACGCCATACCGCGCGGTGTCAAACAAAAGCGCACAAGCGCGGAGCCACATGTAGTCGTAATGTTCGGTGCCACAGGCGATCTGGCGCGGCGTAAGCTGCTGCCCGGGCTCTTTCATCTGACCTGTTCCAACCTGGCCCCCGAGATCCGCATCATCGGTACGTCGCTGGATGAGCTCGACACCGAGGATTTTCGCAAGCTTGTGCGTAAGGCCTGCCACGAGTTCTCCAACCGCGACATCGCCGACGATCTTTTGGACCAGTTCACCAACGACTTGAATTACGTTTCCCTGCAAGGCGGTCCCGAGCCCCTGGCGAGCGCCGTAGCCGAGCAGATCGAGGAACTCGGCGACGATGCCCGTCTGCTGCACTACCTCAGTGTCCCGCCTGCGGCGGTGATGCCGGTCATGGAGAACCTGCAGAAGACGGACCTTGTGCAGAACTCTCGGGTCATCATGGAAAAGCCATTCGGCATCGACCTGGCCAGCGCCCGCGAACTGAACGCGGCGATTCACGAGATCTTCGAAGAAGACCAGATTTTCCGGATCGACCACTTCTTGGGTAAGGAAGCCGCGCAGAACATCCTCGCCTTCCGGTTCGCCAACGGCCTGTTCGAGCCAATTTGGAACCGCAACTTCATCGACCACGTCCAGATCGACGTGCCCGAGCGGCTGACGGTGGAGAACCGCGCCCAGTTTTACGAATCGGTGGGGGCGTTCAAGGACATGGTGGTCACCCACCTGTTCCAGATTCTCGCGTTTGTCGCGATGGAGCCACCCACCGAGCTTGCCTCCGAGGCGATCGGCGACGAGAAGAACAAAGTATTCCGCTCGATGCGCCCACTCGATCCAACACACGTGGTGCGCGGACAATACCGGGGTTACCGCGATGCGCCCGGAGTGTCAGCCGAATCGGACACTGAAACGTTCATCGCGCTCAAATGCGAGATCGATAACTGGCGTTGGGCGGGTGTCCCGTTCTTTTTGCGCACCGGCAAGGGCATGGCTGAGGGGCAGCGCATCATTTCGATCGCATTCCATGAGCCACCGAGGAGCATGTTCCCGCCCGGATCCGGTGTGGGACAAAAGGGTCCGGATCACCTGACCTTCGATCTCGCCGACGTATCCAAGATGTCGCTGTCGTTCTACGGCAAGCGACCTGGGCCGGGAATGAAGCTGGACAAGCTCAGCCTGCAATTCACCATGGAAGAGACCGGCCATGCCGGCGATGTGCTTGAGGCTTACGAGCGGTTGATCCTCGACGCGATGCGCGGTGATCGTACGTTGTACAACTCGGCGGAGGGTATCGAGCGGCTCTGGGAGGTCTCGGCGCCGTTGCTCGACGATCCGCCGCCGGCACGCGTCTACGAGCTCGACTCGTGGGGCCCCAACGCGGTCCATCCGCTGATTGCCCCGCGGGCATGGCGGCTGCCGTTTGAACGTGGCTGGCGCAGCAAGGACTGACAGCAACTCATCGCCAGGGCAGGTCGCTGTTTTCGCCGCGCCAGCGTGATGGCGGAAGCATCGGCGCTCCACGCAGTCCCGACGCTTCGACGTGGCGCAGCGCCGCATCGAGGTGCTGGCGCATCCGGTGTTCGGCCTTCTGCGGGTCCTTCGCGGTGATCGCCGCGGCGATCGCGCGATGTGATTTGGCGGCTTCGTCGCGGTCGTATTGAGTGATGTCCTGTTCGGCGGCCGCCCAGCGCACCGCCTGTTCGACGGCGGCCAAAACCGTAGTGAGAAGCGGGTTTCCGCTGGCCTGCACCAACAGTTCGTGGAATTCGTGGTAGCCGGTGCCATCGGGTGCGATGCCGCCTTCAGCGACCTCAGCGATGTGCCGCCGCTGCTGCGCGCCGGCGTGCTCGGCGACATGGGCGGCCGCGGCGGGCTCGAGCAACGTCCGGAATGCCAGCAGATCGCCCCACGTCGCCCCGGTGAGGGTGAACAGCTGTACAAGTGAACGCGCGACCCGCTCGGGTTCGGGATGGCGGATGCGGACACCACTACGCCCCTGGCTGGTAGTGGTGAGCCCCTCGGCGTCAAGCAGACGCAACGCCATGCGGACTGTTTCCCGGCTAGCGCCGAGCTGGCTGACCAGCTCGCCTTCGGTGGGCAGCGAATCGCCGGGCGCCAGTTCGCCGGACAGAATCCGCCGGCGCAAAGCCGCCGCCACGACGTCGGGTGCGCGGACAGGTCTTGTCATCGTCACGCCACTTAGTATACTAAGTCGTCATGGTGAATGTCCCGAATGCCGCGGTGCTCACCGGCGCGTTCCGGCCGATGCGGTTCGAGGCCACCGTCGAGGACTGCGTGACCACCTTCGGCGAAATCCCGAAGGACCTCGCCGGCGGGTTCTACCGCGTCGGTCCGACGTTCAAACGCCCGACTCGACAAGGCGCCAACGGCCTGCTCGCGATGGACGGCATGGTGCAAGGCCTCACGTTCGACAACGGTCGCGCCGATTTCCGCAATCGCTGGGTTCGTACACCCAAGTACCTGCTGGAAGACAAGCATCACCGGGGCATGTTCTGCTGGTCTGACGGGGAGTGGACCGATTGGCGCAACATCGGCTTCGGCGCCGCCGTACGTGACGAATTCACCCGTGGAATTCCGCAGGGCACCAACAACATCAACTGCTTCCCGTTCGCCGGTGAGATCCTCACATCCGGAGAGCAGGGCAGCCCCCCGGTGGCATTGGATCCGATCACCCTCGACACCCGCGGTGTGGTCCCGTGGTCGCCACAGCTGTCCCGCGGGATCTTCGACCAGGCCGGTTACGGCGATGGTGCGTTCACCGCGCACCCGAAATGGGACGCCGCCACCGGCACGCTGTATGGCTGGGCCTACAGCAACCACAAGCCGTACGTCACCGTCCACGTCGTGCAGCCGGACGGCACGGTCGCCTCGCGCGAACTCTGGGACGCGCCGTATTCCTCAGAGGTGCACGACATGTGGCTGACCCCCGACTGGATGGTGTTGCCGTTTCAGGGTTTCGTGTTCGACCCCGACCGGATTGAACATGGTCAGTCGGTGCAAGGGTGGCATCCGGAGCTACCGACGATGCTGGCGCTGGTGCCGCGCAACGACATCGAACACGGCGAGATCCGTTGGATCACTGCGGAAATCGAACCGCAATACGTGATGCACACCCTGGCCGCCGATGTCGACGGCGACACACTGACGCTGGAAGCGCCGATCTTCGCGCGCCCGCCTTTCCCGTTGGACATCGACGGGTTTGAGGGCGACGACGTCGCACTGTTCTTCAACCTTGCCCGTAGCACGCTGGGACGCTGGACGGTGGAGATGGCCGGCGGCGGCGTGAAATCCGAGCTGCTTGACGATCGGCCATGCGAGCTGCCTAAGGTCGACGAGCGCTTCTACGGCCGCGGACACCGCTGGGGATATCTGATCGGCGGGGACGCCAAGGGCAACGGGATGCGGATGCACAGCCTGGTCGTGCGCGACCGCAGCACCGGCGCCGAGCGGCAGTACCAGCTGCGCCATGAGCGCCCAGCACTGGTGATGGAGCCGACATTCGTGCCACGCACCGCCGCTGCGCCGGAAGGCGACGGCTACCTGATGGTTCCGGTGTCGCGGTGGACCGAGAATCTGGGTGAGTACGTCATTTTCGATACCGACGACGTCACCGCGGGACCGATATGCCGCATCGAGATACCGTTCCTCCTCGGCTTCACCCCGCACGGGCATTGGATGGACTTCCGTTGATGCTCAGCGACGTCGAGGAAGCCGAGTTACGGGCGTCGGTTCACGGTATCGTCGCCGGCTTCGGCAACGAATACTTCACCCGCTGCAGCGAAACCCTGCAACATCCCACCGAGCTGTGGGACGCACTGGCGGCGGGCGGTTTCGTCGGCGTGAACCTGCCGGAGGAATACGGCGGTGGGGGAATGGGATTGAGCGCGATCAACATTGTCGCCGAGGAAGCCGGCGCTGCGGGTTGCCCGCAGATCATGCTGATGATCTCGCCGGGCATCGTCGGCAGCCTGTTGTCCCGGCACGCCAGCCACGAGCAGAAACAACAATGGCTGGCACCGATGGCGGCGGGAAAGGTCAAGCTGGCGTTCGCCATCACCGAGCCCGACGCCGGATCCAACAGCCACCAGCTCGCCACCACCGCACACCGCGACGGCGACAAGTACTACATCAGCGGACAAAAGACGTTCATCACCGCCGCCGACCAAGCCGACGCCCTGCTGGTGGTCACCCGCACCGGCACCGACGCGAAAGGCCGCGCACAGCTTTCGCTTTTCCTCGTCGACCGGGACACCCCGGGCATCGAGATGCACCGCATCCCAATGACGTTCGAGATCACCGACAAATCGTTCACGGTGTTCTTCGACAACGTCGCGGTCCCGGCGGATCGGCTGGTCGGCGGTGAAGGCAACGGACTACGGGTCGCGTTCGACGGCATGAACCCCGAGCGAGTGATCATCGCCGCGATCTGCAACGGGGTCAGCCGCTACGCTCTCGACAAAGCGGTGGCCTACGCCCGGGATCGCCAGGTGTGGCAGGTGCCGATCGGCGCCCACCAAGGTGTGGCGCATCCGTTGGCGGAAGCCAAGATTGCGCTCGAGGCAGCCCGGCTGATGACCCGCCACGCCGCCGCCGGCTACGACACCGGAGTCGACGCCGGCGAAGCCAGCAACATGGCCAAGTTCCTGGCCGCGGACGCCGCGATCCGCTGTCTCGACCAAGCGATCGAGGTGCACGGTGGCAGTGGCTTCACCCGCGAAGTCGCACTGGCCAACATGTACGAGTTTGTCCGGTTGTTCAAAACCGTGCCGATCACCCGCGAGATGATTCTCAACCACATCGCGCAGCACAGCCTCGGCTTACCGAAGTCGTACTGAGCGGGCGCGGATTAGAACGCTGCTTCGGGCAGTTCCATGATCTCGTCGTCGATATCCTCGACGATGCCGCGCAGCGCGGTGAGGTTCGGCAGCATGTTCTTGGCGAAGAACCGCGCGGTGGCGATCTTGCCCCGATAGAACGCTTCGTCGCTCTCCGACGCGGTGGCCAATGCAGCTTGCGCGAGGTCAGCTTGTACCAGTAGCCGCCAGCCGATGAGCAAGTCGCCGACGGCGAGCAGGTATCGCACCGATGCGAGGCCGACTTTGTATATCTCCGTGGGTTTTTCCGCAGCGGCCATCAGGTACCCGGTCAGGGTGGCGGTCATCGCCGTGACGTCGTCCAGCGCGGTGCGCAACAGATCGGCGTGTTGCCGCAGCGTCTCATCGGAGGTGTCGATGGTGCGGCGGATCTGCGAAGCCACCTGCTCAAGTGCTTGGCCGCGGTCGCGAATGATCTTGCGGAAGAAGAAGTCCAGCGCCTGGATCGCGGTGGTGCCCTCATACAGCGAGTCGATCTTGGCGTCGCGGATGTACTGCTCGATCGGGTAGTCGGTCAAAAAGCCCGACCCGCCGAGCGTCTGCAGCGACTCGGTCAAGATTTCGTAGGCCCGTTCCGAGCTCACTGCCTTGACCACCGGGAGCAGCAGATCGTTCACCCGGTGCGCCATCTCGGAGTCCGCACCGGAAACTTGTTGTGCGACAGCGTCGTCCTGGTGCGCCGCGGCATAGAGATAGAGGGCGCGCAAACCCTCGGCGTAGGCCTTCTGCCTCATCAGGCTGCGTCGTACATCTGGGTGGTGCATGATTGTGACCCGCGGCGCGGTCTTGTCCGTCATCTGGGTCAGATCCGCACCCTGCACCCGCAGCTTGGCGTATGCAAGCGCGTTGAGGTATCCGGTGGACAGCGTGCCAGCGGCCTTGACGCCGACCGACATACGCGCGTTCTCGATCACGGTGAACATCTGCGCGATTCCGTTGTGGACGTCGCCGACCAGGTAGCCGACGGCGGGCACTCCATGGGCGCCGAAGGTCAATTCGCAAGTCGGGGATGCCTTCAGTCCCATCTTGTGTTCCAGGCCGGTGGCGAAAACCCCGTTGCGGGAACCGAGTTCGAAGGTCTCCGGGTCGAAGAGGTACTTGGGTACGTAGAACAGGCTCAGACCTTTGGTGCCGGGACCGGCGCCCTCGGGCCGGGCCAGCACCAGATGGAAGATGTTGTCGGCGGTATCGCCGACGTCGCCACCGGAGATGAAACGCTTGACGCCCTCGATGTGCCAGCTGCCGTCCGGTTGTGCGATCGCCTTGGTTCGCCCCGCTCCGACATCGGAGCCTGCGTCGGCCTCCGTCAGCACCATGGTGGCGGCCCAACCTCGCTCCAGGCTCATTGCTGCCCACCGCTTCTGCTGCTCGGTGCCCTCGACGAAAAGTGCGTTGGCCATCGCCGGGCCCATGCTGTAGAAGAAGGCCGCAGCCGGATTGGCGCAATGCAGCATTTCGTTGATCGCCCACGTCACCGGGCTTGGCGCGGCAACGCCGCCGATGTCTTCGGCGATACCGATGCGCCACCACTCGGCGTCCTTGACCGCCTGCACCGATTTAGCCAACTCGGACGGCACAGAGATGCTGTGCCGGTCCGGGTCGAAAACCGGTGGATGGCGGTCGGCGGCGGCGAACGACTCGGCGATCGGACCCTCGGCCAGCCGAGCGACTTCGTCGAGCATGGTGCGGACTGTTTCGACGTCGAGCTCGCCGTAGCGCCCTGAGCCCAGAACCTTGTCGATGCCCAACACCTCGAACAGGTTGAACTCAATGTCGCGCAGGTTAGCGATGTAGTGCCCCAACGGTTTTCCCTTCTCCAAGTGGCCTTGAACGCAGTGTCGCCGAGGCGGAAAAGGGTACGCAACCGTAACCTACGGCGACGGAACCGTAACTTACGCTGACGGAACCGTAGGGTGCGAGGTCAGCGGATTACCGCGATAGGCATGCGATTAACGGTGATGATGCGGCCACGGGATGTGGAAGTGGTGGTGCGGGCGGCCCATTGGTGGACACGGTTCGAGGTCGATCATTTGAGCGTGCAGCACCCCGCCGTCCTTGGTTCCCTGCGCCGCCATGCATTTACCGTTCTGGATCGCTTGCGCGTCGGTGGGCACGTGCTTGATATAGGTGGTCGTGTTGATGACGGTCACCGTGCCATGCGTGGTTTTGCCGGTCGGATCGGTGCTGTCGACCGCGATGGTGTCACCCGTAACCGAGGTCACCATGCCGGAAACGGGTGCGGGCGACCCCGGGCCGGGTGGCAGCGGCGGTGGGCACCTGCCGGCCACGGCCGGGGTGATCTCCACGGACTCCGCGGTGATCGCACCGCCGGGCGATGCCCCCTGCGGTGCGGGCTTGACGTCGACGCAAGTGCCGGGTTTCACGTCGGTCAGCGCGGCGGAGCCGATCTCGGTGACCATCGTCTGCGGGGTGAAGTCCACCGTCGCTGAACTCCGGTCTCGCTGGGTGAGCTGGATGGTGTTGCCAGACACCGATCTGACCAAGCCCTCGATCTCGTCATGACCCATGGGTGGTGGCGGCGGAGGCTTCGGCGAAGTAGGCGAGGGACTCGCTGAGCTCGCCGATGTGCTGGGTTGTCCGGCGTTTTGGTTGCTCGAGCTTCCGCACGCGGAAAGCGACACGACCGTGGTGGCCGTGATCGCGAGGATCGCGAGCTGAGGCAAGCGATGGTGCTGCGTCGTGACGCTCATCAGAGTGCAAGCCTACTTGGACAACCGTTAGCCCAGCCCCTGAGCGGCCGTTTGCTGAGGTCCGGGCGAACTAGGGTTGAGCCATGTTCTGGTTGTGCAGAACCTGCGGCGTCGAGCACACCACGGCCTCGGGCGTATGCGCGATTTGTGCCGACGACCGGCAGTGGGTGCCGGCCGAGGGCCAGCAGTGGGCCACACTGGAGCAGCTCATCGCCGAGGGCATGCGGTCGCAGATCTCGGTCATTGAGGACGGACTCGTCGCGATCGGCAGTTCGCCGCCGCTGGGCATCGGGCAGCTGGGAAAGCTGGTATGCACCGCTGCCGGCAACGTGTTGTGGGACCCGTCCGGTTTCGTCGACGACGACGCCGTGGCCGCGGTGACAGAGCGCGGGTCGGTCATCGCGATAGTCACCAGCCATCCGCACATGTATGGCGCACAGGTGGAATGGAGCCACCGACTGGGTGGCGTGCCGGTTTATGTGAACGCCGCGGACGCACAGTGGGTGAGGCGGCCCGACCCGGTGATCGAGCAGTGGTCGGACACCTTGCAGCTGGCCCCGTCGCTCTCCGTCGTCCAGGTCGGTGGACATTTTCCCGGAAGCGCGGTCGCGTGCTGGACCGAAGGTGCCGATGGGCGCGGCGTGCTGCTGGTCGGCGACACCATCTTTCCCAACCCGGACCGCCGTACGGTCGCGTTTTTGCGCAGCTACCCCAACCACCTTCCGCTGTCCGGTGCCGTCGCGCTGCGCATGGCCGAGACGTTGTCAGCATTGCCCTTCGACCGCATCTATGGCCTGTTCACGAACTGCATCGACAGCGACGGCCACGCAGCGGTACAGCAGTCGGCGGCCCGCCACGCCGCCTGGGCGCGCGGCGACTACGACCACCTGACTTGATGGCGACACCCGTCGGGAACATTTCGGCAGTTCACGGCGTTAAACGCCACGTGACTACCCAAGACCTCACCGCCGAACAGTTCAACGAAACCGTCAACGGCAACGACATCGTACTCGTCGATTTCTGGGCATCCTGGTGCGGACCGTGCCGCCAGTTCGCGCCCACGTTTGCCGCGTCCGCGAAAAAGCACCCCGACATCGTGCACGCCAAGGTCGACACCGAAGCCGAACAGGCCTTGGCCTCTGCCGCTCAGATCCGATCGATCCCGACATTGATGGCGTTCAAGAAGGGCAAGCTGGTGTTCAACCAGGCCGGAGCCCTGCCGCCAGCCGCGCTGGAGCAGCTCGTCCAGCAGGTCAAGGACTTCGACATCGACGCGGCGATCACAGCGCAGGAAGCCGACCAGGACTAATCACGCCCAGGCGGGGCACGTTACCGTTCAACGGTGAATTTGGTCCTCGTTGAACGTCCGCGGCCGCAGGTCGCATTAGTCACCCTCAACCGGCCCGAGCGGATGAACTCCATGGCGTTCGACGTCATGGTGCCGCTGAAGGCGGCTCTGGAAGAGATCACCTACGACAACTCTGTGCGTGTGGTCGTGCTGACCGGGGCCGGCCGAGGGTTCTCGTCGGGGGGTGAAGTGCCACACGTGCAGGGCTTGACCCGCCCCACCTACGCGCTGCGCTCCATGCAGGTTCTCGACGACGTCATCCTGGCGCTGCGACGGATGCACCAGCCAGTGATTGCCGCGGTCAACGGCGCCGCGATCGGCGGCGGGCTCTGCCTGGCGCTGGCCGCCGACATCCGCGTCGCGTCGAACGGGGCCTATTTCCGTGCCGCGGGCATCAACAATGGTCTGACCGCCAGCGAGCTCGGCCTGAGCTACTTGTTGCCGCGGGCCATCGGCTCGTCGCGGGCATTCGAAATCATGCTGACCGGTCGAGACATCGACGCCGACGAAGCCGAGCGGATCGGGCTGGTATCCCGCCAAGTACCGGAAGACCAGCTGCTGGAGACGTGCTATGCGATGGCCGAGCGGATCGCGGCGTTCTCGCGGCCGGGAATCGAGTTGACCAAACGCACACTGTGGAGTGGACTGGACGCCGCTAGCCTGGAAGGGCATATGCAGGCCGAGGGCCTGGGGCAGCTTTTCGTTCGCCTGCTTACCACCAACTTTGAAGAGGCGGTTGCCGCGCGTGCCGAGAAACGGCCGCCGGTGTTCACCGACGATAAGTAACAACAAGGAGAGTGACCGTGATCACGGCAACGGACCTCGAGGTCCGCGCTGGCGCGCGCACGTTGCTCTCCGCAGACGGACCCGCGCTCCGGATACAGCCCGGCGACCGCATCGGTCTGGTCGGGCGTAACGGCGCCGGGAAGACGACCACCCTGCGCATCCTTGCGGGGGAGGGCGAGCCATATGCCGGGACGGTGACGCGCAGCGGCGAGATCGGTTATCTGCCGCAGGATCCCAAAGAGGGCGATCTCGACGTCCTGGCCCGCGACCGGGTGCTCTCGGCGCGCGGACTGGACACACTACTCACCGATCTGGAAAAGCAGCAGGCGCTGATGGCCGAGGTCGCTGACGACGCCGCACGCGACCGCGCGATCCGCCGCTACGGCCAACTCGAAGAACGCTTCGCCGCATTGGGCGGTTACGGCGCCGAAAGCGAGGCCGGCCGAATTTGCGCGAGCCTCGGGTTGCCCGAACGTGTGCTGACCCAGCAGTTGCGCACGCTGTCCGGTGGGCAACGCCGACGGGTGGAGTTGGCGCGAATTCTGTTCGCGGCCTCGGATACTGGTGCCGGTTCGGCCACCACGTTGCTGCTCGACGAGCCGACCAACCACCTCGACGCCGATTCACTGGGCTGGCTAAGGGATTTCCTGCGGAACCACACCGGCGGGCTGGTGGTCATCAGTCACAACGTCGAGTTGTTGGCCGACGTCGTCAACCGAGTCTGGTTTCTCGACGCGGTGCGAGGCGAAGTCGACGTCTACAACATGGGTTGGCAGAAGTATCTTGACGCCCGCGCGACCGACGAGCAGCGTCGCCGCCGGGAACGCGTCAACGCCGAACGCAAGGCCACCGCGTTGCGCGCGCAGGCCGCCAAGTTAGGCGCCAAAGCCACCAAAGCTGTTGCGGCGCAGAACATGCTGCGACGGGCCGACCGGATGATGGCCGCGCTCGACGAAGAGCGGGTGGCCGACAAGGTGGCCCGGATCAAATTCCCCAGCCCGGCCGCCTGTGGGCGCACCCCGTTGGTAGTCAGCGGTCTGACCAAGACTTACGGATCGCTGGAAGTGTTCACCGGAGTTGACCTCGCGATCGACCGCGGCTCCCGCGTGGTGGTGTTGGGACTCAACGGCGCGGGCAAGACGACACTGCTGCGGCTGTTGGCCGGTGTCGAGCAGCCCGACGCCGGGGCGCTGGAGCCCGGACACGGTTTGAAAATCGGATACTTCGCCCAAGAGCACGACACCCTAGACGACGCGGCGACGGTCTGGGCCAATATCCGCCACGCCGCACCTGATTCCGGTGAGCAAGATCTGCGTGGTCTGCTCGGCGCGTTCATGTTCAGTGGTAGCCAGCTCGACCAGCCGGCGGGCACGCTGTCCGGTGGTGAGAAGACTCGCCTCGCGCTTGCCGGGTTGGTGGCGTCGACGGCGAATGTGTTATTGCTCGACGAGCCGACGAACAATCTCGATCCTGCCTCTCGCGAGCAGGTGTTGGATGCACTGCGCAGCTACACCGGCGCGGTGGTGCTGGTGACACACGATCCCGGCGCAGCCGAAGCGCTCGATCCGCAACGTGTCGTGCTGCTTCCCGACGGCACCGAAGACCATTGGTCCGAGGACTACCGGGATCTGATCGAGTTGGCCTGACCGACGCCGCAGGCGATTTCGTCAAATCCGCCCGCCACCCGCGTCGGCTTTCTACTCTGTGGGCGTTGGGGATCCTGTTCAGCGGGGAGGCGCCGATGAGGAAAACGAGGAAAACGCGCACGCAGTTGCTTGACGAATTGCGCAGCGCTTACGAGGGCGGAGCCAGCATTAGAACTCTGGTCGCGTCCACTGGGAGGTCGTACGGATCGGTTCATAGCATGCTGCGTGAATCGGGCACCACGATGCGCAGCCGCGGCGGACCCAACCACCGCACCCGGTCCCGCGTCCGCTAGCAGCGCCGGTCCCTGCGTCGCGATCACTTATCCCTGGCGTACCGAGCCCTCGACCAGATCGAGGACGGCGGCCAGCCGCCGCGGGTCTTCACCCGAGGCCACCCGGGCGACCAAACCGTCGAGCACCAAGTCCAGGTAGCACACCAAGACGTCGCTGGGAATGTCGTCGCGCACCCGGCCGGCCTGTTTCTGTCGACGTAAGCGATCGATCGTTGCCTCCGTCAGCTCCGCCGAGCGCTCCGCCCACCCCTGACTGAATGCGGGGTCGTGGCGTAGTTTGCGTGCGATCTCCAATCGCGTGGCGAGCCAGTCGAACTGGTCGGGCGCGGTGAGCATGTCTCGCATCACCTGGATGAGACCCTCGCGCGACGCGACCGCGGCCATCCGCTCGGCATCTTCGCGGGCCAACTCGAAAAACAGCGTGTCCTTGTCACGGAAATGGTGGAAGATCGCACCCCGTGACAAGCCGATGGCTTGTTCGAGCCTGCGCACCGTCGCCTGCTCGTAGCCGTATTCGGCGAAGCAGCGACGGGCGCCGTCGAGGATCTGACGGCGGCGGGCCGCCAGATGGTCCTGGCTGACCTTGGGCACAGGCGTCTTCCGCTACGCTGCCGCAGTGGACCTGAGCATGTTGCGCAGCACGTACTGCAGGATGCCGCCGTTGCGGTAATAGTCGGCTTCACCGGGCGTGTCGATCCGCACCACCGCGTCGAACTCGACAGCCTTGCCGTCTTTAGAGGCCTTGACGTGCACCGTCTTTGGCGTCTTGCCATCGTTGAGCGCCACGATGCCGGTGATGTCGAATTCTTCGGTGCCGTCGAGACCCAACGATTCGGCGGTCTTGCCCTCCGGGAATTGCAGCGGGATCACGCCCATGCCGATCAGGTTGGACCGATGGATGCGCTCGAACGACTCGGCGATCACCGCCCGCACGCCCAGCAGCCGGGTGCCCTTGGCCGCCCAGTCGCGCGACGAGCCCGATCCGTATTCCTTACCGCCGAGCACAACAAGCGGAATGTCTTTTGCCGCATAGTTTTGCGCAGCGTCGTAGATGAACGCCTGCGGCGCGTCGGGCTGAGTGAAATCGCGCGTGTAGCCACCGGAGACATCGTCGAGCAGCAGGTTACGAAGCCGGATGTTGGCGAACGTGCCGCGGATCATCACCTCATGGTTGCCACGCCGCGACCCAAACGAGTTGTAGTCCTTGCGTTGCACGCCGTGCTCGTCGAGGTACTGCGCCGCCGGGGTGCCCGGCTTGATGCTGCCCGCCGGCGAGATGTGGTCGGTGGTCACCGAGTCGCCGAGCAACGCCAGTACCCGTGCGCCGCTGATGTCACTGACCGGCTCCGGCTCGGCGGGCATCCCGTCGAAGTACGGCGGCTTGCGCACGTAGGTCGAGTCGGCGTCCCACTCAAAGGTGTTGCCGCTGGGGGTGGGCAGGTTGCGCCACCGCTCGTCGCCCTTGAACACGTCGGCATAGTTCGTGACGAACATCTCTTGGTTGATCGCCGACGCGATGGTGTCCGAGACGTCTTTCTGCGACGGCCAAATGTCTTTGAGGAAGACATCGTTGCCGTCGCTGTCCTTGCCAAGTGGCTGCGATTCGAAATCGAAGTCCATTGAGCCGGCCAGCGCGTAGGCGACGACCAACGGCGGCGAGGCCAGATAGTTCATCTTCACGTCCGGGTTGATCCGCCCCTC
>DAIODV010000045.1:0-15139 GCA_036746615.1 Mycobacterium sp. | reverse complement strand
GCCGTCGGAGAAGATCGCGATGAGGAGCAGCACCAGCAGGGCGCCGTAAAGCAGCGCGTCGAACGGGGTCCGCTCATCGCCCTTCGTCAACGGAATGCGATCCGGCCACGGTGGCAGCCGAATGGTGCCGGGCCGCAGCCAATACAGGATCGAGCCCAAGGGCGGAAAGAACCGGTTGTTCAGCGGTCCGAAGCCGCAGCCCAGCCCGACCACCTCGAACAGCATGGTGTAGAGCACGACCTTTTCGAAGACGATCGGCTCGGCATACCAATGCGCGACGTTGGTAAAGCCATCGATACCTTTGGTGCTCACGGCGAGCAGCCACGCCGCCAAGATGTACAGGCCGATCTTGACGACGTAGAACAGGTGCAGCGCCACCGGGGTGCCGAAGCCGACCTCCGCCCAGTGCCGGGCCATCGGGATGATCTTCTCGGCGCGGGTGCCTTTGCTCCACTCCTCGAAGTCGATCTGCGGAGTGTCCTGTTTGAGAAATCCCATGGCCGCAAGACTAGAACGTGTTCTAAGCAGATGGGGTTAAGTTCTTGACTACTACATCTCGTAGTAGTACAACGGAGAGTGCAAGCCGGCTTCGTCACCTAGACCCCATCGACGGACGGTGATCGTGATGATCGAACAGTTAGAGCAGCAACGCGACAACGCGATTCGGTGGCTGCCTTGGGCCGCAATCGCATTCGTGATGGGCTTCGGCTTGCACGGCTTGGACCATTTGCGCCGCGGGATGTCGGCGTCGCCACCCTTCGTCATGGGGGCTGGCATGGTGCAGGGACTGTTGATCGTGCTGACGGTCTCGATGGTGGTGATGGATCGGCCACGTGCACCACTGGCGGCCATCGTGGTCGGGTTCGGCAGTGCGGTGGGATTCACCTATGCGCATTTGTTGCCGACGTTCCTGCCCGGCTACCAGGACAGCTTCATCTCGCTGCCGCACACCAACGTCACGTGGTTTTCGTGGTTCAGTGCCCTCGCTGAGATCGGCACGGCCGTCGTCTTCGCGATCGTCGGGATGCGGGAGGTGAACCGTGCCCGACATTCTGTTCTTTGACGGTGCATGTGGAATGTGCACGCGGTCGGTGGAGTTGCTGAACCGGCTCGACCGCACTGGCAGGCTGCAGACTGAACCGTTGCAAAGCCCGGGAACCACGCAGCGACTGGGTATTTCGCCGTCAGAATTACTGGACTCCGTCCGCTGGCTGGATTCGTCGGGCGCTGTTTACTCCGGCGCGAAGGCTGCCAACGCGGCCTTGTCGGCGGCGATCGGCACGCGAATCCCATTGGGAATCTACCGGATTCCCGGGATCGGCTTCATCGAGGAAGCCATCTACCGCTGGGTGGCCACGAACCGGTATCGCTTTCCGGGGACTACCCCGTACTGCCAGTCACACCCGAGCGCCTGCTGAGCTAGAACGCCGGGACGCCGTCCCGGTGTGGATGCAGTGCACCCGCAGGCGAGGTAAGCGGAAGATGCAGCGCATCAACGATTCCCGGCTCGGCCTCGCAGACCCAGGGTATGGCATTGACCGCGCGCATACCCGTTGCCAGCAGGCCGTGATCATTGTGGCTCTCGCCGGGACGATGCCCGACTTCGAACTCCGCGTCGAAGCTGGGCTCTCCGTCGATGATGACCCGCCAAATGCCGTCGGTTCCACCGGTCCGCCCCTTCGGCCAATCCGGTGCGAGGTCGTCGGCGATGCGGTCGACGTGCTCGATCGTGATGACGCCAACGGTTCCCGCTTCCACGAGTCCGAATGCGGTGGAGATGTCGCGGGGGGTGGCCTGAAACTCACAGGTTTCACGAATGTCGTCCAAGTCGGCCCCTAGTGCCTCGGCGACCATGGTGACCGCGGCACCCCAGCCCCATCGCAGGGTGCCAGCTATCTTCAACCCGCCTTGATAGTCGAGCGGCTGACCGAATCCGAACAGCTCGCGCATGTCGTATTCGGCCGGGTACTCGGAGTAGTTCGTAATCTCGATGCCGCGCACCGAATACACCTTGTGCGACATCGACATCAATGCGATCGGAAACAGGTCGGCGCCGAATCCCGGCTCGATACCGCTGGAGAACAACGAGCTACCTCCGGTTTCGGCTGCGCCGCGAATCGCATCAGTCACCTTGCCGGGCATCGAACCGCGTGGATACACCAATCCGGGTATCGCGGTTGTCACGATGTTCTTGCCGGCGGACAGGATTCGGCGGAGGTCGCCGATCGCCTCCTTCATCCGCGGTGGCGCCGGCGCAGCGTAGACGACACAGTCCGCATCACCGCCGAGGATCTCCGATTCGTCTTGGGTGGCCGTGACGCCGACTGGGTCGATACCCGCGAGCTCGCCGGCGTCCTTGCCGTTCTTGCTATCTGAGTGCACCCACACGCCGACGAGGTCGAGATTGGGCCGGTCGGCAATGGTACGAATCGCGTACTTCCCGACTCCGCCGGTGGCCCACACGGCGACTTTGTAGCTGTCTTTCACGACTTGGGTTTCCTTTTCCAATGGGGACTCTTGACCGCCTCGAGGGCTTCGGTGACGTAGCGATCCAGCGAGCGTGGATTCTTCGTTGCGCGGCGCACCCACTGCTGGAAAGCGAAATCGCCTGCAGCGAAGGCAAGTTGGACCAGGAGGCCAGGGCGGATATCGGTATCGGGGTTGGCACCCATCCGGGCCGCGACGAGCTTGGCCGCGCGGTCCTTGTCGACCGAAGTGATCATCGTCAGCTTGCCGAGCACATCGGGGGCGACCAGCATGGCCTTACGCCACTCCTCGATGTCGGCCGCGTCGAACGAGCGAGTCCGCGCGATGATCGCATTGATCAGCGCGACGTCGGGCGACTCGGCGGCGGGCCGTTCTTCCAGAATGCTGATGATTGCGGCGCCGCCGTGACGAACCGGCGCAAGTAACAGCTCCTCCTTCGTGGCGACGTGCCGGAAGAAGGTTCGCGGCGAAACACCTGCGGCCGCAGCGATTTCCTCGGTAGTCACTGCGTCATACCCGCGTTCGATGAACAGCCGGAACGCGGCTCGTCGAATGTCGGCTCTGATCTGTGCGCGCTGCCGATCCCGCAGCGAGGCTCCGGTCATCGGAAGCAGCCGATCCCACCGTCGACTTGGATGGTCTGCCCGGTGATGAACGTCGCGTCGGTGCTCAGTAGAAACGCCACCAGCGCGCCGACGTCGGTGCGAACATCACCGATCCGCTTCATCGGGACCCGTGCTACTGCTTTGGCGTAATCGTCTGGGGCGTACTGCTTCCACAGTTTGACGCCGTCGGACTCGGCGAACGGACAGATAACGTTGACGCGGATGTTGTCGCGCCCCCATTCCAGGGCGGCGACTTTCGACAACCCGCGGATGCCTTCTTTGGCGGCCGCGTAGCCGCCCCACTTGGGTTCACCGCCGGTGCCGGTCCCCGAACCGAGGTTGACGATCGACCCGCCGCCCGCCTTGACCATCAGTGGGTGCGCCGCCTGCATGAGCAGAAAGGTCGCGCGCGGCCCGACATCGTGACCGAGCGCGAGGTCTTCGATGGTGATGTCGACGAACGCCTTGGGCTCGTTGGTGGCAATCGCGTTGTTGACCAGCCCGTGTACTGTCCCGAAGGCGTCGACGGCAGCCACGACGATCCGGCGGGCACTGTCGGGATCCCGCAGATCGGCCGCCAGCTTCTCGACCCGGCCGACCGCCTCGAGTTCGGCGGTGGTCGCTGCCAGCACATCATCTTGGATGTCGACCAGCAGCACCGCCGCGCCGCGTTCGAGCAGTGCGGCGGCAATGCCTTTGCCCACGCCTTGGGCGGCGCCGGTGACAATCGCGACGTGCCCGCGCATTGAATCGGGGTGGGCGTAACTCACTTGGCCGGTCCCATCTGCAATGCCACGCCGCGGTACATCTCGTAGGTGCTGCGTGCGCCGCCCGGCAATTCGATGAATTCCACGGGTGTCCCGTCGGGGTCCTTGACGAAAAACATTCGAACGCCGCTGATCTCGAAGGGTTCCTGCTCAGGCTGATAGCCGGCATCGCTGATGCGGCGATGAGTGTCGTCGAGGTCGGTGACCGACAACGACACGTTCTGAATGCCGATGATTCCGCGACGGGCCGGCTGATCGGTGGCGGGTTTGGCACCCAGTGAGAGCAGCTCCAGCATCAATCCACCGAGCAATCCGCCGACCACCCTGCCTTCTTGCTTGTGTTTCGCATGCAGGACGGCGTCGAACGGCTCACCGGAGATCAGTTGTTCGAAAACCACCTCCATGCCCAGCACATCGCGGTAGAAAGCCAGCGCGCGATCCATGTCACTGACGCCGACGACGAGGTGGCAAAAGGAAATATCGCCCAGGACTGCCTCTGTCATTACCTGCCCTTTACACGTCGACGATTCAATGGCACAGTATGTCTACTTGGCAGTAACTGTCAATAAGTCTCCATGAAAAGGTCATTGCATGAACACCCTCGATGGCAAGGTCGCGATCGTCACCGGAACCAGCCGCGGCGTGGGTGTCGGCATCGCCCACGAATTGCTGCGTGCCGGTGCCACCGTCGTCGGCTGCTCGCGCTCGCCGCTAGACACCATCCCCAGCATCGAAGCGGATTGGGCCACGCGCGCCTCGCAGAAGGTGTGCGATCAAGGCGATTACCGCTCGATCGATGCTTTTGTCACCGACGTCGTGGCCGCTCACGGCCGGATCGACATCCTGGTCAACAACGCCGGCGGGACCGTCCCGGCACCGCACGCGGAGAACATTCCCGAACTTGTACAACGCATCCAGGGCGCACCGCGCAGCGACGACGACTACGAACGCACAGCGCTCTTTCATGCCTTCGCGGTGCAGATGAACCTGATCAGCCCGCTCTGGTTTGCCATCCGCGCGTACCGACAGATGGCCACCCAAGATGGAATCGGTTGCATCATCAACATTTCCAGCGGTGCGGGCCATCCCGCCGGATCACCGACGCTGGTCTCCTATGGGGCGGCCAAAAGCGGGCTCAACCACCTCACCCGGTCGCTGGCGGAGGAATGGGGGCCGAAGGTCCGGGTGAATTGTGTGGCACTCGGGCCCACGATGACGGAGAACTTCCGGTCGTTCGTGCTGCCCAAAGATGATCCGACCGGCGAAAAATACTTCGCCGCCGTCCCGTTACGCCGCGCCGGCGAACCCGCAGAGGTGGGCCGGGTGTGTGTCTTTTTGGCCAGCGGAGATGCGGACTTCGTCAACGGCACCACCATCGAGCACGACGGTGGCATGCTGCCCGGTGTGCTCTACGACGCCGGGCTGAAGACGATCACCGACCTGCTGTAGCAGAGCTGAGACTGCGCTGGGGCAAACCCGAATACTCGCTGAGGGGGCGGATAAGGGCATTGGAGCCTGCCTGTTCGATGATGTGGGCCGTCCAGCCGGTGATCCGGCTCATCACGAAAAGCGGGGTGAAGCTGGGGATGTCGAAGCCCATCAAGTAGTACGCGGGGCCGGTCGGGAAGTCGAGGTTGGGCTTGAGCTCGGTGGCGGCGTACATCTCGCGCTCGAGCACGCGGTAGATGTCAAGCCAGCGCTGGCCATCGGTGACCGCGGCCACTCGCTCCAACGCCTCTTTCATCGTTGGCACCCGCGAGTCGCCGTTCTTGTAGACCCGATGCCCGAAGCCCATGACTTTGTCCTTACGAGAAAGCTTGGCGTGCAACCATTCCGAAGCCTTGTCGGAGTGACCAATCTCGATCATGTCCTGCATGACCGCCTCGTTCGCGCCACCGTGCAGCCGGCCTTTGAGCGCGCCGATCGCCGCAGTGACCGCGCTGTAGATGTCCGACTGCGTCGAGGTCACCACCCGCGCCGCGAAAGTGGACGCGTTGAAGCCGTGCTCCGCGTACAGGATCATCGACTGCTCGAATGCCTCGACAAGAACCGATTCGGGGACTTCGCCGAAGCACATGTTCAGGAAGTTCTCCGCGTAGCTCAAGTGGTTGTGGGGCGCGATCAGTGCCAGGCCTCTCCGGCGACGCATGTCGGCGGCGACGATGGTGGGCAGCACGGCGAACATCCGCAGCGATTTGGCGAAGTTGGCGGCCTCGGCGCTGTCGTCCTCCTCGGGATCCTCGGCGCCCAGGTAGCTGATCGCAGTGCGCACAACGTCCATCGGATGGCAGTTTTCCGGCAGCTTCGCCAATAGCGACAGCGTCGAACGGTCCAGCCGACGGCTGGCACGCTCACGCTGGCAGAACGACGCCAGCTGGGCATCGGTGGGCAGTTCGCCGTGCCAGAGCAAGTAGGCGACCTGCTCGAAACTGCAGTGCGCGGCCAGATCCTGCACCGGGTAGCCGCGGTAGGTCAGCGAATTGGTCTCCGCCACTACCTTGGAGATCGCAGTGGTGTCGACGACGACGCCGGCCAGTCCTTTGTGAACTTCTGCCGTACTCATTGGTTGCCTCCTGCGATATCGTCGTCAAATTGGTTGAAGTCGGAGTAGCGCACCAACTCGTAGAGCCTTTTGCGGTGCTGCATATGATCGAGCAGTCCGGATTGTGTTCCTGCGGCATCGATTTCACGCAGCCCAGTTTCGACGGCGTGCATCGCTAGCCGCAGCGTGGTGACCGGGTAGATCACCACGTTGTAGCCAATATCGGTGAGCTGCGAGACGGTCAGCAGCTCGGACTTGCCGAACTCGGTCATGTTCGCCAGCAGCGGGGTGTCCACCGCGGCACGGAACTTCGCGAAATCCTCTGGTCCGGTGAGCGCTTCGGCGAAGATCACGTCGGCTCCGGCATCGGCGTAGGCGCGTGCCCGCTCGATGGCGCCGGGCAGCCCTTCGATGGCGGCAGCATCGGTGCGCGCGCAGATGACGAAGTTCGGATCCCGGCGCGCGGCCACCGCGGCGCGCACGCGCTTGACCATCTCCGCGGTGGGGACTACCTCTTTTCCGTCGAGGTGCCCACAGCGCTTGGGGTTGACCTGGTCTTCGAGATGGCAGCCCGCCAGCCCGGCGTCCTCGAGCAGCGTGACCGTGCGCGCGGCGTTCATTGGCTCGCCGAAGCCGGTGTCGGCGTCGATCAGTGTGGGCAGATCGGTCGCTGCTGCTATCTGTGCGCCGCGGGTGGTGACCTCGGTCAGCGTGGTCAGCCCGATGTCGGGCAGTCCCAGGTCGGCTGACAACGCGGCGCCGGAGACATAGACGCCGTCAAACCCGATCTCGGCGACGAGTTTGGCTACCAGTGGCGAGAACGCACCCGGGAACCGCTGTAGCCGACCGGAATTCAGGCCGGCCCGAAACGCTGACCGCTTGTCAGCGGCGCTGGATGCCGCGCCCAAGAAGCCGGTCATCGGAAGATCCCCGGGGGAATGCTCGGCGCCTTGTCCAGCACCTCGGGCGCGACGCGGACGTTCAGTGTGTGCAGCTCGTCGCCGTTCAGGTCGCCGACCCGCTGCGTGGCGTCCAGGAATCGTTGCTGCTCAACGGGATCCACCACACCGTCGGCGAGCTCGGTGAACTTGCGGACGTACTGCTCACGCTCGAAGGGTCGTGCCCCCAACGGATGGGCATCCGCGACGGCCAACTCATCGGTGATCACCTCGCCGCTCTTGAGCGTCACTTCCGCACGCGCCCCGAACGCTTTTTCGCTCGCGTCGGTCGCGTGGTAGCGGCGCGTCCACTCCGGGTCCTCGACGGTGGAGATCTTGTGCCACAGCTCGACGGTGTCCGCGCGATGCGCGCGTTCAGGGGTGTAGGAATGTTCGTGGTGCCACGTGCCGTCCTGCAGTGCGACGGCGAAGATGTATGGCAGCGAGTGATCCAGGGTCTCCCGCGACGCGTCGGGATCGAGCTTTTGCGGGTCCCCTGATCCGGTGCCGATCACGAAATGAGTGTGGTGGCTGGTGTGCAACACGATCGATGCGATCTGATCGAGGTTGCCGATGCGCTCGCGCAGCCGGCGGGCCAGGTCGATCGGCGCCTGGCTTTGGTATTCGGCGGAATGCTCCTTGGTGTAGCTGTCCAGGATCGCGCGTTTGGGTTCTCCCGGTGCGGGCAGCGGCACCTCGTAGGTGCGCTGCGGGCCACCCAGCAGCCAGGCGATCACACCGTCCTCGCCCTCCCAGATCGGCGCCGGTGCACCCTCGCCCCGCATCGCCCGATCGACCGCCTCGATCGCGACCTTCCCGGCGAACGCGGGCGCATACGCTTTCCAGCTGGAGATCAGGCCCTTGCGCGATTGACGGGTCGCCGTGGTCAGGTGCAGTGCCTGGCCGATGGCCTGGTAGATGGTCTCGGTATCGAGCCGCAACATTGTCCCGAGGCCGGCGGCCACAGCGGGCCCGAGGTGTGCGACGTGGTCGATCTTGAACTCGTGCAGGGAGATTCCCTTGACCAGATCGATCTGGATTTCGTACGCCGTTGCCAGGCCGCGAATTAGGTCACCACCGTGCACACCGAGCTGCTGTGCGACGGCCACCAGCGGCGGGATGTTGTCGCCGGGATGCGAATACTCGGCGGCCAAAAATGTGTCGTGGAAGTCCAGTTCGCGCACGGCGACCCCGTTGGCCCACGCCGCCCACTCCGCCGAGTAGCTGCCGTCGACGCCGAACACCGTGGCGCCCGGCCGGCCCGGGTGCGCCAGCGCCTGCTGACGGGCGACGGTGACCGGTCGTCGCAGCACCGAGGCGGCACTCACCGCTGCGTTGTCGATCATTCGGTTGATCACCATTGCCGCGGTCTCGGCCGGGACGGCGACCGGGTCGGCCGCCACCTCTGCGATCTTGTGCGCGAGATGCTCGGTGCGCGGGAAGTCGTCGGCGCTGCGGTGCGTCCGAACCGAATGGATCAACATAATCCGCACACTATGCAAACTCCGTTGCCATTGAAAGGTCCTGCATATGTGTAATTTTGTGTCCTCACCACCCGCAGATTGCGAATGTTGTGAAGACCATTCGGAGTAATGTGTCAGCGGTGGCGAAGATGTTTTCGGGTGCCCGGCTGCGGCGGCTGCGAAACGAGCGTGGGCTGAGCCAGGTCGCGCTGGCGCGGGCACTGGATCTGTCCACCAGCTACGTCAACCAGCTGGAAAACGACCAGCGGCCGATCACCGTGCCGGTGCTCCTCGCGCTCACCGAACGGTTCGACCTGCCGGGCCATTACTTCTCCTCCGATTCCGATGCCCGGTTGGTGGCCGACCTGTCCGATGTGTTCACCGCTGCCGGGACGGATGGCACGGTCAACCGCGCCCAGATCGAAGAGCTGGTCGCCCGGATGCCCGACGTGGGCCGAAGCCTAGTCGCGGTGCACCGGCGGCTGCGCGATGCCACCGACGAACTGGAGGCCTATCGCTCCCGCGCGATCACCGAAACATCGCTTCCGCCCGAGCACCCGATGCCGTTCGAGGAAGTCCGCGACTTTTTCTACGACCGCAGCAACTACATCGGCGAACTCGACACCGCGGCCGAGGAGATGTTCACCGACAACGGAATGACGCTGGGCGGCTTGGACATGCAGCTGTCGGCGCTGATGCGCGAGCGGTTCGGGGTCAGCGTCGTGATCGACAGCGATCTCGGCGAGCACGCCAAGCGATCCTACGATCCCGATACTCGGGTACTACGCGTCGCGCAATGGCTGTTGCCCGCGCAGCGAGCCTTCCAGATCGCCACCCAGCTGGCCTTGCTCAGCCAATCGGAGCTGCTATCGGCGATCTTGGCGACCGACGACCAGCTCACCCCCGAATCACGCGCCGTCGCCCGAATTGGGCTAGCCAACTATTTCGCTGGCGCATTTCTCCTGCCCTACCGGGATTTTCACCGGGCCGCAACTGAATTGCGTTACGACATCGACCTGCTGGCCCGCCGTTTTGAGGTCGGTTTCGAGACGGTGTGCCATCGGCTCTCCACTTTGCAGCGCCCGCGCATGCGCGGGGTGCCGTTTATCTTCGTGCGCACCGACAAGGCGGGCAATATTTCAAAGCGACAGTCCGCCACTGCGTTTCACTTCAGCCGGGTGGGCGGCAGCTGTCCGCTATGGGTAGTGCACGACGCCTTCGCTCACCCGGGCCGGATCGTCACACAGGTCGCTCAGATGCCCGATGGCCGTTCGTATTTCTGGATCGCCAAGACCATTGCACCCGAAGGGCAGGGCTATCTGGGCCAGCGCAAAAGCTTTGCGGTCGGATTGGGCTGCGACCTGGCACACGCCGACAAGCTGGTCTACTCGCACGGGATCGCTCTGGACGACCCGAGCACCGCCGTCCCGATCGGGGCCGGCTGCAAGATCTGCAACCGTCCGTCGTGCCCGCAGCGCGCATTCCCCTATCTTGGCGGGCGCGTCGTCGTCGACGAGAACACCGGAAGCGGGCTGCCGTATTCGCCGGCTAACTGAGGTCGCGGCGCAGAATTTGTCGGCCCTCGCTTGTGAAGCCTTGGTGCGCGTAGTAATTGAACAGATGATCGACGTTGGCACCGTTGGGTGCCACGACAAGTTCGAGAGCACGGCAGCCGCGTGCCCTGGCCCAGCCAGCGCTGTCATCGATCAAGCAACTTCCGATTCCGGTGCGCCGAAGTGCAGGCACCACGAAGAGGTCCTCGAGTTCGGCGGACAGGCCGTATTCCAGACCGAAGCGCAGAGTGGTGACCGCGAAACCCGCGATCGCGTCGTCGCTGCCGCACGCGACCGCGACCCGGGCACTGTCCGAATCCAGCAGCACCACAAGGTTTTCCCGCAGTTGTTCGACTGGCGTGCTGAATCCATCTTCGATGTAGAATGCCGACGCAAGATCGAGGACGGCCGGCAATTCCGCCGCCCGCGCCTGATGGACGTGTTGGGCCGTCATCGTGTCGGCTGCGTGACCGATTGCACCGCGGCCAGGATGTCGCGGATGGGTGGGATATCAGCGGCATTGACGCTTGTGTGTGCATACACAATGCGCGCGTTCCCGTCGAGGACAAATGTGGCGCGCCCCTCCAGAAGTCGCGTCGTCGTCTTGTCCACGTGGCTGCCCGACCGCAACGCCTTGACCAACTTGCGCGGCGAGAACGCCCAGTAGCGGACTCGTGAGAAAGGCTCAACATTCGCCGCCGCCGTCAACTCGCCATGCGTGTCGCACACACAATCGAAGGGCGTGGCACGTCGAGCGCACGCGCGAAGTACGAAGTCGACGCTATCCCTGTAAACGATGACGACTCGGGCGCCAAGCGCGTCGAATTCGCCTTTGGCTGCGGCAAGTTCACGAGCTGCTTGCTGGCAGAACGGGCACCACAACCGATGGAACGCAACAACAAGACTGCCGTCTCCCAGCATCTCCGACAAGCGAAGCGTTCCGCGCGCCGAGTCGACCGCGATATCGACGGGAAACATCTGTCCAACGGTAAGGCTCATCGTGCACTCCTTTGACTAGCTGTACTGTATAGTACACTTACTGTATCGAGTAGTACAACGTCTGGCTGAAAGGTATGGTTCATTCATGATCACCACGCCGACGACGGATCGCGGACGGGCGACGGTGAGCCGAGTGCTGGACGCGGCCTGCGTGCTGTTCGCCAAGAAAGGTGTGCGGGCGACAACGCTCGATGAGATCGGGAAGGCTGCGGGGGTTGGGCGCGGACAGCTCTACCACTTTTTCGCCGACAAGGCCGATCTGGTAGCCGACGTCGTCGGCTTGCAAGTCGAACGGGTGATCGCGTCGATGCAACCATCTTTCGAAGCGATGTCGACGGCTGCGGACGTGCGCGGCTGGTGCGACGATGCGGTGACTGCCTACGCATCCACGAATGACCCGATCCGCTGCCCGATCGGATCGCTCGTGCATGAACTCGACCAAGACGATGGGCCCGCGCGAGCCGCGCTGAAAACGGGATTTGCCCGATGGGAAGCGCTTTTCACGCAAGGGCTGAGGCAGGTCGCTGAGAGCGGGGAGCTGATTACGGGGACCGATCCATCGATCCTGGCCGCCGGGCTTCTCGCGGCCTATCAGGGCGGTGTGCTTGTTGCCGATGCGATGGCTGACACCGAGCCGCTGCGGCGTGCGCTGGAGACGGTTACCGCCGCCGCGCTCGTGCCGGCCGTCACGCGCGAGCGGCGCTCGCGGGCCCGAAACAAGCCACACCGGCAAGTCGCCAGCGGGTAGAAAACAAACAGATCAGCGAAAAGATCGCCGGCGCGAGCGGGAATGCGCCCGAACCAACACGCGTCGTCGTCGCCGCTAGCGCAGAACCCATGCTGATCCCGATCTTCGCGGAACTATGAACGGGATCGGCGATGTACCTCAGGCCGATGATCGAGAAAATCACAGTCGCACCCGCCAGTACCGTCCTGCCGATCCACAATGCGAAGCGAGTAAATCGTTTCATTTTCAGCTCCAATTTATGAGTCAGGCTGTGGCGCTACGGTTTTGGTGCACAGTGGATCTGATGTCAAGCCGCATGAATTGCTTTATCCCGAGCAACCGGAACACTAAACGCTCTAGCGGGTTGAACGCGGAACGCACCGGCGACTTCACATCCGCCCAATCGAGGACTTGCGGACGGACGGCGTGATAGTCCTTGCCGTTGACCCGAATCCAACACGTTCCCGCCGCACGCACATTGCGTACCCAGTCCGACTGATTGCCGAAGGTCAGAGGAATGATCGCGACGTCACCGCTCACGCGGGCCCCCACCGGCGTGACATGGCTTGTGCCGGACCGACGCCCCACATGATGGAGTGCTGCCGCCATCGCGAAGAATCGTCGGCCGGCGAGCTTACCGACGGCGGGGTTGAGGATTTTGGTCAGCGGTGACATCACCAGCCTGACAAGGACTGATGGTACGGTGGGGACGATCGCTGCATTGTCCATACCGGTAAGGACGAGACGGCACGCGAGAATGTGACGTCTACACCGTGCCAAAAAGCTGCTCGCGCAACGGCGCTAGCGTGGCCTGGTCTACGTGGACATGGACCTTGGTGATCGTGCCGGCGCCAATCGTCAGCGCGAGAACGCCGACTAGTTGGCGATTGACGAACGCCAGGACGGCGGGTTCGGCGCCCAGAGGTTGGGAGACGAGGACAGTTTTGGGACGGCTCCAGAACCGAAGAAGGTTCTCCCCCACTCGCTCTGCGCCCACCACCACAAGGCCTTTGCGTGTATCGACCTCTCCGGTGACATTGGGATCGAGCACCGCAAGAAGCTGATCGAGGTTTCCGGATGAACATGCCGCGATGAATGTTCTTGTGAGGACCTGATGTTCGGCCGGCTCGACAGTTCGGCGCCCGGCGTTGGGCGACTGGGCGATCTTGCGGCGGGCCCGGCTGGCCAGCTGTCTGCACGCTGTTGACGGCCTGCCGACCGTCGAAGCGATCAGGTCGAAGGGCTGCTGGAAAATATCGTGCAGAACGAACACCACCCGTTCGGCGGGAGTGAGATGTTCCATCACCACCAGCAGCGCCAGTCGCAGCTCGTCGTCGAGGGTGACGCGGTCCGCGGGATCGATCGACGACGATGGCTGCTCGCGGTGGTCGGGAGACGCCATGTCTTCCGGGCGTTCCCGCCTCGACGACGCCGACTTGATGTGATCCAGGCACAGCCGGCTAGTCACCACAATCAGCCAGCCACGCTCGTCCTCGATGTCTTCGAGGCGGGTCTGCATCAGCCGGAAAAAGGCTTCCTGCACCACGTCCTCGGCAACCCCGATGTCGCCGACGATGCGAAACGCCAGGTCGACCAGGAAGGCGCGATGAGCCTTCCACGCGCGGTCGAACAAATCATCGGCAAACATCTGTGCTCCTTCGAGGTTAGGACGAAGCGGTGCCGCCGAATGTGACATCGACCGATCTTTTAGCTGGCGGCTCGTGCGGGCCGGCGAGGTGTGGGGCGGGCACCGGCGTGCGGAAGGGCGCCGCGCTCGCGCCCGAAGCGCAGCAGTTCTGCCCACCACGCGAGGTCATCGAGCAGGATGGCCAAGCTCGTATCTAGACGCGGATCGGTCGATGCACCGGCGCCGTCGAAGGCGTCGTACACCGCGGGGATCAGCACCGTATTGCGCAGGGGAACCAGCTCGGCCTCCACGGCGATCAGGGCCAGGTGTTCGACTGCGCGGGCGCCGCCGACGCGGCCGGCGCTGTAGGCGACTACACCCGCAGGCTTGTTGCGCAGTGCGTGGCTGGCAAAAACTGTGTCGAGGGCGTTTTTCAGCGCACCGGGGATGCTGTGGTTGTACTCCGGAGTGAGAAACAAGTACGCGTCGCCGGTTGCAATGGTCTGATTCCATTGCCGCACTGCGGGACTCGAGTACGTCGGGTCCCGCGGATCACCGATCGTCTCCTGCGACTCGGCGAACATCGGTAGGTCCCAGTCGCGCAGATCGAGCACATCCACCGAGAACCGTCCGTCATTGCGCATCCGGTCGACCAGCCACTGCAGCACGCGGTCGGCTGACCTTGCGGGCCGGGTGCTGCCGACGATCAATTTGAGCTCCAGCATGGATCCTGTTGTGTTCATGCGGATTAGGACGACGGTGGTCGACCGTTTGTGACATCCGGGCGGGATGTCACACACCGCACCCGCACATCGTCCTAGGACGCATCAACTCAGAAAGGATGGCAAAACCATGTCCGCTCCCGCACAACCACAACACGTGATCGACACGATGCTCGCCGAAGTCAAAGCCGGCAGCGGTGGTCAGCTGTTGGCCCTTCATACCGATTTGGCCCGCTCGCCCGCCGCGCTCGCCGCGTACCTAGGTCTTCGACGCGCGGGTGGCGAGCACGGGAAGCTCGACCCGTCTATCCGGGCAGCAATCATGCTCACCACCGGGGCGGTGGACGGCGCCTCGTACTCGCAGGCCATCGCCACCCAGCTCGCGATCCGCAGCGGAATGACCCCACAGGAAACCGTCGCCATGCGCGCCGGCGATGTCGAGGACGCTCGAACGGCGGCGCTGTTGGCGGTTATCCGCGAGGGTGCCGCCAACGGAGGGGCGGTCGGCCAATCCGCTTGGGCGGCGGCCACTGCAGCCGGCTGGAGCGACGAGCAGCTGATCGAAGCTTTTGTCCACCTGGCACTGACGGTGTTCGTGGACTATTTCGTCAACTACGCCGGCACCCGCCTCGACGTCCCACCGGCGCCACCGACCAGCACTGGGACCGAAAAATGAGCGCGCTCACGATGATTCAGCGGCCGGAATGGC
>DAIODV010000044.1:0-15213 GCA_036746615.1 Mycobacterium sp. | reverse complement strand
GCGCTGCGTCGGGGTCGGCAAGTGCCGCGGCCATGAATCCGGCGTGATGTGCCCGAGCTACCGGGCGACCGGAGAGGAGGAGCACTCCACCCGCGGGCGGGCCCGGCTGCTGTTCGAGATGGTGCAAGGCGATGTCATCACCGACGGGTGGCGCTCCTCCGCGGTGCACGACGCGCTCGATCTCTGCTTGGCCTGCAAGGGTTGTCGCAGCGACTGCCCCGTCGACGTCGACATGGCGACCTACAAAGCGGAATTCTTGTTCCATCACTATCAGCGCCGGCTGCGCCCGATGGCGCACTACTCGATGGGTTGGATACCGCTGTGGGCGCGGCTGGCTGCGACGATGCCAGGACTGTTGAACACGGTGACCCATACCCGGGGGCTGTCGACATTGGTCAAAAAAGTCGGCGGGATCGATACCCACCGCGAGATGCCGAACTTCGCCGACGAACGGTTCACCACTTGGTTTCGCCGTCGTCGTTCGACGCCAACGGCGGCGCCGCGCGGGCGTGTGCTGCTTTGGCCAGACACTTTCGTCAACAACTTCGACCCTGAGGTCGGCAAAGCTGCTGTCGCGGTGCTGGAATCGGCGGGATTCGCTGTCGATGTTCCACACCGAACCGTGTGTTGCGGGCTGACCTGGATCTCCACCGGCCAACTCAACGTCGCCAAACGCGTCCTGCGCCGCACCCTTACGACCCTGCGCCCGGAGCTGCGGACGAGCACACCGGTGGTGATGCTAGAACCCAGCTGCGCCGCGGTGTTCCGGTCAGATCTGCCCGAACTGCTCTTCGACGACGAGGACGCGCACCGGTTGGCCAAGCAGACCTACACGCTTGGGGAGGTGTTGGCGGACAAAGCTTCTGACTGGAGGCCGCCACACATCGACGCCGAGGCGGTGGTCCAGCAGCATTGCCACCAGCACGCGATCTTGGGCTACAGCCACGACCGGCAGCTGCTAGTCGACGCCGGCATCGATCCGGACGTTCTCGACGCCGGGTGTTGTGGTCTGGCAGGCAATTTCGGCTTCGAGAAGGGTCATTACGACGTCTCGGTGGCCTGCGCTGAAGACAAGCTGATGCCGGCACTGCGCGAGGCCGATCCCGACGCGCTGGTCCTTGCCGACGGGTTTAGCTGCCGCACCCAAATCCGGGAGCTCTCCGCCGATCACCGGCCGTTGCACATCGCACAGGTCATCGCCGCCGCTCTGAAACCCGACTAACTGACTTCCCCGATTTCTACACCGCGGGCTTCTGTCAGGCGATGCGCTGTCTCGAGCATCAGCGCGTGCACGAATGCCTGCGGCAGGTTGCCGCGCAGTTGGCGCTGCACCACGTCGTACTCCTCGGTGAACAGGCCGGGCGGACCGCAGGCGGTGCGGTTGCGCTCGAACCAGCGGACGGCGGCGAGGTCGTTGCCCTGCTGATGGTCGGCCAGCGCCATCATGAAACCGCAGAGCAGGAAGGCGCCTTCAGCTTCGCCGAGTGGGCGCTGGTCGGGACGGAATCGGTACACGAATCCGTCCTGGCTCAACTCGGCGCGCACGGCTTCGAGAGTGGCGACGGTACGCGGGTCTTTGGCCGGGATTGCACCGCGGATCGATGGCAGCAACAGCGCCGCATCGACGCGTGAATCATGTGGTGCCCGTTGCCATCTGCCTGACGGGTGCAAGCAGTCGCTGTCGGTATCGGAAACCAGCAGATCGGCCAGCCGCTGCCATTCGCTGCCCTGCTGTGGCGGCGCCACCGCGCCGATGGCACGCAACCCGGCCGCGCAGGTCAGCCGAGAATGTGCCCAGTGTTGGTCGTCTAATTCCCAAATTCCAGCGTCCGCGTCCTGCCACCGCTTTTCGATGGCGTCGACGGCCGTCTGGGCGGCCTGCCAGTGATTCAAGTCCATCCGGTCCAAGCGGGCAGCGGCGGCAAAAAGCAGCAGTGCTTCGCCGTATGCGTCGAGTTGGAATTGGTCGGTGACCCAATTGCCGACCTTGACGTCGGCGCCACCCGGGTAACCGGGCAGGTCCAAATCGCGCTCTTGGGGCACCGGCTCGCCGATAGCCGAGTAGGCAGGTTTTAGCGCGGGGCCGTCGGTAAGGATGCGCTCGCTGACAAAGCGCACCGCGTCGTCGAGCAGCGGATGGGCACCGGCGGCCGCAACTGCTTGCCCCGCATAGCACTGATCGCGGATCCAGCAATAGCGGTAGTCGTAGTTACGGCCTTGCCGTGCGTGTTCCGGCAGCGACATGGTGGCAGCGGCCACCATCCCGCCGGTGCTGCTGGTCAAGCCGCGAAGTACCGCGTATGAGCCTCGGACGTCCACGTCCGCCAAGGTGCCGCTGAATTCGGGAACCGTCTGCTTCCAGGCGTTTTCAGTGCTTTGCCAGTTTTCGTCAGGCCGGATTGTCGCCGCGCTTATTTCATGGTCGGAGAATTCCAGGATCAAGTCGTGGTGGTTGCCCGGTGTGATGTCCAGAACGGCCTCCAGCCGCCCGTCGTCACATCGCTGTGCCTGCGCTGCACCCGTCCATCGGAAGCGCAACCTTTCTGATCGCCCGGTCCACACGCCGTCGTTGCACGAAAGGCTGCTCATTGACTTGGTTCCGTAACCGGAACGGACGTCGAGCGTAATTCGCACCCGGGCCGGATGATCCAGCGCGCGGATGCGCCGCAACACCACCGCGGTGTGCGCGTTGCCGGGGAAAACCAGCGCTTCACGGCTTTCCACGATCGCGTCGTTGGTTACCCACCGGGATCGCCAGATCAACGACCGTCCCTCGTAGTACCCGCCCCAGACGAATCGCGGCTCTTCTGGCGAAACTGCGTAGATGCCGCGACCGCCTAGCAGCGAATTGAACATCGCAGCGCTGTCCCAGTGCGGGAAGCACATCCAACAAAAGTCGCCTCGTGGTCCGATCAGGATCCCCCGCTCGCCGTCCGCAAGCAAGGCGTATTGCCGCAGCACATGCGGCGGGAACTGTTCTGCACCCGGTTCGGCTTCCACCACGCGGGCATACCCGGTTTCGCTTGCGGGTAGCCACCGATTATGACTGTGCATTCGGGCGTTCCGATCGACTCCGTCGAGGTCTCGGCATACACGGTTCCCACCGACGCCCCCGAATCTGATGGCACTTTGGCCTGGGATTCGACCACGATGGTCTTGGTGACCGCTCGCGCCGGTGACCAGGTAGGAATCGGCTACACCTACGCGGGTACACCCGTTGCCACAGTGGTGCAGTCGAAGCTTGCCGACGTCGTCACCGGTGAAGACGCGTTGGTACCGCCGGCGCGGTGGGCGGCAATGCTGCATGCGATCCGCAACTTGGGCCGGCCGGGCGTGGTGGCCGAAGCGATCGCTGCGGTCGATATCGCGCTCTGGGACCTACGGTCGCAGCTGTTGGATGAACCGCTTGTTGTCGCGCTCGGTGCCGTACACGACGCGACGCCGATCTATGGCAGCGGCGGGTTCACGTCATACGACAACGACACTCTGCAGTCGCAGCTGAGCGGGTGGGTCGAGGCCGGGATCCCCCGCGTCAAGATGAAAGTGGGCCGCGACCCCACCGCCGACGATGCGCGAGTCGCCGCAGCGCGAGCGGCGATCGGCGCTGACACCGAGCTATTCGTCGACGCCAACGGCGCCTACACCCGTAAACAGGCACGCCTGTGGGCCCAACGGTTCGCCGAGTACGACGTCCGCTGGTTTGAAGAGCCGGTGACGTCGGACGATCTCGAAGGACTACACCAACTGTGCGAACACGGACCGGCGGGCATGGACATCGCTGCCGGAGAGTACGGCTACGACCTGCCCTATTTTCAGCGGATGCTCGACGCGGGCGCCGTCGATTGCGCGCAGACCGACGTCACCCGCTGCCTCGGGATCACCGGCGTGCTCAAAGTCGGCGCGCTCTGCGACGCACGCAGCATCGATCTGTCCTTGCACTGTGCCCCGCAGGTCAGCGCCCACGTCGGAACGGCGTTGTGGCACCTGCGGCATCTCGAGTACTTCCACGACCACGTGCGAATCGAAGGCCTCGCGTTCGACGGAGTCCTGCAACCCGAGTCCGGTGGTGTGTTGCGTCCGGACCGCAGTGCACCCGGCCTTGGGTTGACGGTCAAGCATGCCGACCTCGATCAGTTCCGGGTGTGCTGACATCGCCGAGTGCGACCACATCCGACCAGATAAATCGCCGCTGGGTTACCGTTTCCCGATTAGCTTGGTTGAAGGGAGTACGGGCCGATGAGGATTTCCCACCCGGTTATCGCCGGTGTGATCGCGGCGTCGACGTTGGCGGGCGTGTCGGTGGCCGGCTGCAGCAGCCATTCGAAGTCCTCCGCGCCGACGTCGGGATCAACCACGTCGACGCACGCCGCGCAGCCAGGTGATTACACCCAGCTGCTGATCAAGGCCAGCGACATCAACGCGCCCGAGCCGTTCACCGCCGGCCCAGCGGTCAAGAACCCGAATGGCCAACAGGGCGCCCAGATCACGTTCAGCGATCAAGACAAGTCCCACACGATCATCGACACCATCCAGATCATGGCGGACCCTGCGGCCGCGGCGAGCCAGCTGGACTCGGCAAAGTCGATCCACCGCGAAGCCTTGCTCGCCAAACCCCTCGGGGTCGACGTCGGAGTCGACGGCGCGACGATCTCAGGACCTTCACCGGATCACTCCAAGACTGTGACGATGCTGGTTTTCACCCAGGGCAAGGCGTTCGTCACCATTGAATTCGATGGCCCGTCGTATGCACTGGCACCCGCGGATTTCGTAACCGACGTCGGCCACAAACAAGACGAGGCGATCAAGAAGGGCCTGGGTAGCTAAGCGAGTCGAGCAGGGCCCGCGCGGCCTCGACGCACGGACGTATCCGGTCGGAGGCGTTGACGCCCGCTTCCGCGCGGGAACGCATCGGCACCTCGAGTCCCACGACGCAATCACGTGGCAGGGCCGCGAGCATCTCAGCCAGCGGCAACTCGCCCTCCCCTGGCGCCAGCCGGTGATACATCGCTTCATCGGTGTAGCGGTGCTGCTTGGTGGACCGCAACGGGACGTCGCACAGCTGAACATGCCCGATCCGCTCGGCGGGCAGCGCTCGAAGGTCCTCGGGCCCAGCACCCGAACGGGCCACGTGCATGGTGTCGATCAGCAGGCTGAGCTCGTCGCGGCCGACCTGCTCGACGGCGCCCATCGCCGACGGCAGGTCGGCGATCGCGAGGCCGGGAACGGGCTCGACGCTGGTCAAGATGCCTCGTTCGGCGGCTAAGTCAACCAGCGTCGCTAGTTGGTCGACGGTGCGGGTCCGGTCGGGCTCCAAGCTGACGGTGTTGATCCGAGGGATACGCAGTTCGGCCATGATGTCCAGATCGGCGGCATACGAACCAACGTCAACCCCCGGCACGATCAGCAGGCCCTCCCCCAATGCGATCGACACTCCGCGCTCGTCCATCGCCGCGAGGAGATCCCGGCGCAGCCGCGCATCGTCGCGTAACGAAAATTGTTGGTATCCCAGTGCTTTCACCGGCGCGAAGCCGACCATTCCGGTGGTGATATAGCGACAGCCCAAATCGGCGGTCAGGTGCACGTATTCAACCGGCGGCATCCCGAAGACGCAAAGCATCTCAACGCCGAGGCGGTCCATCCACTCAGCCGCCGACCATGGCGAGGCCGCCGTCCACCGGGATCAGCTGCCCGGTGATGAATGCGGCGCCCTCACTGGCTAGAAAGACCAACACCGGTCCCAGATCAGCTGCCGGGTCGCCGAGCTTGCCGCCTCGCCAAACGTCGAGCTCAGCCTCAACATCTCGCCCGACACCACCATGGACCCGGACTGGTGGGCTTCGATCGAATCCTTGATGCGCGCCCATCCCGGCGTCGCCGTCGCCTTGCTTGCCGCCGAGCGGGATTGCCAACTTCATCTGCTGATCCATGAATGCCGCGGCATCCGGTCCGAGGAATTCCCGAAACCGAGCTGAGCCCGGGGTTTGAACTGCCGGCGCGAGCGCATTGACGGTGACCCGGTCGGCTCCCCAGGCTTTGGCCGCCGACCGGGTCCAGGCCTGAACAGCGCCCTTGGTGGCGGAGTACACGGCCGCGATTGGGCTGCCCATAACCGCCTCGGAGGACCCGAAATTGATGATCTGTCCACCGCTGCCACGCATCACCTCGTGTGCCGCCTGATTGGTGAGAATTGTTCCCTTCACGTTGGTGGCCAACAGAAAGTCGATTTCATCGCCGCTGATGTGTCCGGGCACGCCCGCCTGCCACAAGCCGGCGGCGTTGACGAGCACATCGAGGCCGCCGAGTTCGGCCACCGCATCACCAAACGCCATGTCGACCGCGCCGGAGTCGCGGACGTCGCACTGCAGCCAGGTAACCGAGGCGGTGTCGTCGGCGGGAGCGGTGCGGTGGTACGTCGCGACTACCCGCGCTCCGGCGTCATGCAGCACGCGCACTGCGGCGGCACCGATACCGGTGGCGCCGCCGGTGATCAGAATGCGCCGGCCCGCCAACGGCGAATGAGGTTCGGTCATGGCCGCGCAGTCTACTGCAGTGTCACCGGATCGCCGGCGTTAATGGTTCCCGGCGCCACTACCGTCAGGTAAACCCCGGCGCAGGGCAGCGGGGCGGATCCCGGTGATGGCAACCGGTTTTCGGCGGCCGGTGTGCGAAGCGCATGCGGTGCCCGTGGAAGCTCGCCGTGCTCAAGCGTGGGTAACGCACATCGCGAGGTCGGCTTCAAAACATGCAGCCGCGTCTCGCCGACGATGAGATCTCTGTCAACCCAATCGTTTTCCGTATAGGGCGGGTAGCCGGGTGGAGTAGCGATCACGACGTTGGGCCGGTAACGCAGCGCCTCGGTGCCGATGTGTTCCACGGTGGCCGTCGTAATCGCATGCAGCGGTGCGAGATCAGTGAACGAGTCTCCGGGCGTCGCTTGCGCGATCTCGAGAACCTGGCCCGCGACATCGGCATCTTCGCCCAGCTCCAGCACGGTCTCGGGGTCGGGCCGCTCCAGGGCTGCGCCCGCCGGCCGCTTGCCGACCAGGCTGACTGGCCGCCCCACCAGCTTTGACAGAACATCGTCGATGTCGGGGTCGTCTGCCGCGATGCTGGCGCCATCGGGCAATCGTATGCAGACCCGGTCGGCCTCACCGCTGGCGGTGAACTGTAAAAGCTTGCGCCACAACCGCGGCTGTTTGGCGCTGGCTATCCGGTTGGTCTCCGAGTCGACAAGGGCTAGGTGCCGATCCCCCGACGCGCCTCGCTCGTCGACAAACATCGATGACACCACCTCGCCGAGCATCGACTTCACCGGGTAGCGGCGCAGACTATCCACGTGCATCGAAGTCATCAGAACACCTCTGGATCGTGCTGGACTTCCGGCGGCACGGGGTGGCGATACAGCCGCGATGCGTTCTCCCACGTGATCTTGCGGATCACGTCCTGCGGCAGAGCGCCGATTTGTTCATGGATCGTCTCTTGGGTGTGCGGCCATGTGGAGTCGCAATGCGGATAATCGGCTTCCACCATGATGTTGTCCACACCGATGCGCTCGTACTGTATGAACGACGACTTGTCCTCCACCGCGCAGAACCAGAAGTTGCGGGTGAAAACCTCTGCAGGAGTGAGACTCTCACCCAACGATGCCCAAGTGCCGTACATCGCGTGGTAGCTCAGCATGTGGTCGAGGCGATCCAGCAGGCCGGCAACCCAGCCGATGCCGCCTTCGGACAGACAGATCTTCAGATCGGGGAACCTGCTGGGCAACCCGGAGTACAACCAGTCCACCGCTGCCGAAATGGCGTACGCGAAGAACAGCACGCCCTGCACATCCGGCGGCGCGTCTTCGGTGGTGGACGGTGAGGAACCCGAAGATCCAATGTGAAGGTTCACGACGGTGCCGGTTTCGGCGCACGCCGCGATCATCGGATCCCAATGGCCGGAATGGATACTCGGCAATCCGAGCATCGCCGGGTTCTCGCTGAACGTAACGGCGTGAAAACCGCGCTCAGCGTTTTCGTAGATCATCTTGGCGCCAAGCTCCGGATCCAACAGCCAGGGCAGCTGGCAGGCAATTATCCGATCGGGATATGAACCCGCCCAAACCTCGTGGTGCCAGTCATTCCATGCGCGCACGGAAGCCAACGCCAGATCGCGATCGTCGGTCACCTGCTGCAGCCGCTGCCCGGCGAAACCTGGCAGAAACGACGGAAAATTGAGCGAGGCGTAGATGCCGTTGAGGTCCATGTCTTTGATGCGGTCGTGGATATCCCATGCGCCGCGCCGCATTTCGTCGAAGCGGACGGGCTCGAACCCGTACTCGGAGACGGGCCGCCCGACCACCGCGTTGAATCCGACGTTCGGGAGATCCCGATCGTCGTAAACCCAGGTCTGTCCGCCCTCTGGGGTGTCGACGACCTTGGGCGCTCGGTCGGCGAATCTGCGCGGCAGACGTCCGGTGAACGTATCCGGAGGCTCGACAATGTGATCGTCGACTGAGATCACCGTGTAGCGACGGCGCGCCCGTGGCGGGTCCGGCAAAAACGTGACGGAGCGATCTTCGCCGGTTTTCGCGGTGGTGAAGTTCGGGTTGGCGGCTAGCTCGTCGATCGATTTCATTGCTCGGCAACCCGCTCAGTTCAACACGGCGGGATCGGCTTTGATCGTCATCCGTGCCGCACCCGCCCAGTAGACATCCGCCGCGCGTTCGATCAGCGAGCGTTGCATGCCCGCCATGTCCGACCAGTTCATTTTCACCGCGTCTTTGCCGGTCAGCATGACGTCGTAGGCCAGCTTGCACACCCGCTCGATCGATGCCGCGCGGTAAACCGCTTCGGCCAGATTACGACCGGTCGCGATAACACCGTGGTTGGCCAAAATGGTCAGGTTGGCGCCGCCTATATGGGCCGCGAGATCGGCTGCGCGCGAGGAACTGTCGATCTCGCCGTCGTAGGTATCGACCAGGCACAGGTCATCGAGAAACAGCGAACCGGTCTGATGAACCAATTCGGGCAGCTTGCCCAGCGCGGCGAGCACGCATACGTAGTACGGGTGGTTGTGAATGACGACGCGTGCGTCGTCGCGGACGCGGTGCAGTTCGGTGTGGATGTGTATCGCCGGAGTGACGTCCCAACGGCCGCGGACGACCCGCGCATCGCTATCCACCACACAGATATCCGATGCGGTGAGCTCCTGCCACCACAATCCCCACGGATTGACCAGCATGTCGCTTTGGCCGTCGAGCTGCCAGGTGATGTGCCCGGCCATGTTCTCCGCGAAGCCGATGGCCGCCAGATGGCGAAACGCCACGGCCAAGGCCTGCTCGTTGGAAAGCTCGACTCCGATCGGCGGCACCACCGACGGCGCCCATACCTCTAGGCCGCCGCGTCGCGCATCAGGAGCGTTCATGGTTGCCCTCCATCCTGGCGCGAATATCGTCGCGGAGCTTGCCTTTGGCGATCTTTCCTCCGGACGACCGGGGTAGTTCGTCGACCACGATGAGTCGCTCGGGTAGCAGCTCCTTGGAAACGCCCAGCGCCAACAGATGCCTGACGAGCTCAGGCAGATCGATCGTCTGAGAGTCAACGAGTTCGGCGTAAAGACACACCTTTTCGCCGAACACCGGGTCGGGCATCGCGACCGCGGCGGCCAGAGCGATCGCCGGGTGTGTCATCACGGCGTCCTCGACCGCGGCGGCGCTGATGTTCTTACCGCCGCGCAGGATAAAATCGGACGTCCGACCGGTGACGGTCAAATAGCCGTCCGCGTCGATCTCGCAGAGGTCGCCCATCCGCATCCAGCCGTCCGTGGTGAACAGCTTGTCGTGGTCGGTGCCGCCGAGGTAGCCCAGGCTCGTCGCCGGGCCTCGGCACGCGGGCTGACCGTGCCCCGAGACGGTGACATCCTCGTCGCCGTCGAAGAGTCGCACCGCCATCTCCGGCACAATCCGCCCGCCGGTGCGCAGTCGGCGTTCCCGCGAGTCATTCACCGTGGTTCCGCTGAGCAGGCCGGTTTCATTCGACCCGTAGAACTGCAGGATCTTCGCTCCGGTGAGCTCCTCGAACTCGGCCGCCGGCCGATACGGGAGTGCCTCCCCGCCCGTGAAAACGACACGCAACGAGCTCAGGTCGAAATCCCGGCAGCTGCGGTCGGCCATCAGCATTGTCAATTGCGTGCTGACACAGCACAACACGGTGACCCGGTGCCGGGCTATCGCCTCGCACGTCGCCCTGGTGGTGAAGCGTCCAAGGATCACCGACGTGGCGCCCAAGAAGATCGGAGTGGTGTGGCTGGTCCATATCCCGAAGCCGAAAGGCGTGGGGATGACCGGCAAGAATATGTCGCCGGGCGTGAGCAGCCCGTTGGCCACGGCCTTCTGGTGGAAGTAGTACCAACGGTTTTGGGTGTGTGCGACGCACTTGGGCAGCCCGGTGGTGCCCGAGGTGGAGTTGATGAGGAAGACGTCGTCCGCGCCGAGGGCAGACTCGACAGTCAACGCCGTGGGCGTCGCGTCGATACCCAGCGACCATCCGCCCAACACCAACGTGGGCACGCCGGCTGCGGCCTGGGTCGCGTCGTCGCTGCGCTGCTGATCGGCGATCAGGAACTTCGGCTGCGTACTGCGCAACAGCTGCGCGACCTCGCGGGTGCCGGCGCGCGCGCCGATGCCGACGACGACAGCGCCGCACCGCTCGATTGCCACGAACAGCACGTGGATCGCCGTCGAGTCACCGTGCCATACCGCGATCCGATCACCGGGCATCACGCCTAAGCCAGCCAGCTGTTCGGCCAGAGTTTCTGCAGCACGGTCGAATTCACGCCAGCTCAGCGACATATCGGGATGGTCGACATATGCGACGCGGTCTGGCGACCGTGCGGCGTTGCGGCGTACGGCGTCGGAGAGAGTGACGTCGGACCACCAGCCCGCAGCTCGATAGCGGGCCGACTCCTCGGCTGTGAATGCCGGTGAGCTCACGGTATCCAGGCCACCGGCGCTCATAAGCAGATGATATTGCCAGCGATTGCGCGTGTTGCCTTGTCAGGATCAGCCTGACGCCTTATCTTTGTCAGGACAAGCCTGACACGAAGGAGTCGCGATGAGCGCTACGACTACCCAGACCGCGTGGATTTGGTGTTCGTTTTGCGGCAAGTCGAATACCGAGGTCGACAAGCTGATCGCGGGTCCCGGCGTGCACATCTGCAACGGCTGCGTCGACTTGTCCGCGACGATCATCGAACAGTATCGGGATAAGCCGCATGAGCTTCGGCTCCCCGTGTGGGAGTCGCTGAGCGACCAGCAGATGCTCGACCATCTTCCGCGGATGGCGTTGGTGTCTCAGCAAGTCGAGACCCACCTGCAGTCGTGGGTACTGGAACTCCGCCGCCGTAGCGTTACATGGACGAAGATCGGTGCGGCCCTTGGCATCACGCGTCAGTCCGCGTGGGAGAGATTCTCCGGCGAGGAATAACGCGATCGGGCTTGATCGCCGATGATCGTGACCGGGATGCCGTTGAGTGCGCCATTGCCTGACGGCTCATCGATAAATGTCGGTGGAGAGAGCACGTTCGTGTTTGCGCCCGGCGAGTTGTTGGCCACCGACATGCGTGTTCCTTGCTTGCCATGTCCCCAGCCATGCGGCATCGACACGACGCCGGATTTGATCGCGTCGGTGACCTCGACCGGCACTTTGATTTCGCCCGCGGCGGATTTCACCGTGACGACATCGTCGTCGGCGACACCGCAACGCGCCGCATCGTCGGGGTGGATCAGCAACGTGCACCGATCCTTGCCCTTCATCAGCGCTGGCACGTTGTGCATCCAGGTGTTGTTCGACCGCAGATGTCGTCGGCTTACCAACACCAGTGGCTCGGCGGGCCGTTCCAGGCGCGCGGCTAGCCGCGGCAGGTCGTCAAGCAGATATTTCGGAGCAAGCTGAATTTTCTTGTCCGGCGTTTCCAGGATGTCGGGCAGCTGAGACACCATCGGCCCGAAGTCGATTCCGTTCGGGTTGGCCTTGAGCATCTCCAGCGTCAGGCCGCCGGGATTCTGCCCGTACTGGTCTCCGAAGGGTCCGGTTCGTAGCGTGAGGTCGAGCACCCGTTCGGGTCCGCCGTGCTCGTAGAGTTTGCGGATCTCGGCGCCGTCGAGGCCACGAGTGAAAGCCAGGTAGTCGAAGAAGCCATCGTCGATTGCCGCGACGTCGACGTCTTCGGCGGGTGTGCCGGTGCACAGCCCGGTCAGACGGATCAGGATCTCCCACTCGTGGGGGCGATCCCCCGGGTCGAAGATCGGAGCTGAGTAGTTCGCGATGCTGCGGATCGCAAACAGCAAAATCAAGTCGTCATGGTGTGGCTGTTCCAGCGGCGACAGGCCGGGCAGGATCACGTCGGCGTGACGCGTCGTCTCGTTGAGCCAAAGGTCAACGGAGATCATCGCTTCCAGCATCGGCAGCGCCTCATCGAGCTTGTCGCCGCCCGGCGTAGACAACACCGGATTGCCCGCGACAGTGATGAGCGCCTTGAGCTGCCCGACACCCGGTGTGGCGATCTCTTCTGCCATACACGACACCGGCGCTTGACCGAGGACTTCCTTCGCGCCGCGCACCCGGGTGTGCCAGCGCCCGAATTCGGCGGCGCCGCCCTCCAAACCGGGCAGCGGCTGCGAGGTGATCGACCACGCTGCCGGCCTAGGGAACATGGCGCCGCCGGGCGTGTCGAAGTGGCCGGTCAAAATGTTGATCACATCCACCAGCCAACTGGCCAGGCTGCCAAACTCTTGGTTGCACAACCCAATTCGGCCGTACACCACCGATTTTTCGGTGCCGGCGAGTTCGCGTGCCAGCCGGCGAATCCGGTCTTCGTCGATGCCCGTCACCGCGCTGACCCGCTCGGGCGGCCAGTCCGCGACGGCCCGACGCATCGTGTCGACACCGGCGACGTACGGTCCGGGGTCGATCAAGTTCTCGCCAAACAGCGTGTGGGCGACTGCCAGCAGCAGCGCGGCATCGGTGCCCGGGACAATCGGAAGCCACTCGTCGGCACGGGCGGCGGTGCGGGTGCGCACCGGGTCGATCACGATCACCTTGCCGCGTGTGCGGACCGCTTCGATCAGGCCCATCACGTCGGGCGCTGCCAGCAGTGAACCCTGCGACGCGGCGGGGTTGGCGCCCATGATGACCATCAGATCGGTGCGTTCGATGTCGGGCACCGGGAAGTTCCACCAGAGGCCGTACATCAGATGCGACGACAGGTTTTTCGGCCATTGGTCGACTGTCCCCGGTGAATAGGTGACCGGCATACCGGACATGCCCAGCAGCACCCCGGCGTAGCGAGCCAGCGAGAACGAGTGCGCCAGTGGGTTTCCGGTGTAAGCCGTGACCGCATCGATCCCATGCTTTTCGATCACCGGCGCCAGCAATTCGGTGCAGCGGCGAAATGCCGCGTCCCAGCTGACCTCCTGCCAGCGTCCGTCGACCTTGATCATCGGGTGGCGGATACGGTCCGGGTCGTCGTGCAACGCGCCCAGCGTGGTGCCCTTCGGGCAGAGGTGTCCGTGGCTCCACACATCGTCGGGGTTGCCACGAATGCTCGTGACCCGACCGCCTTCGACGTGAATCTCCAGACCGCACATCGCTTCACAGAGTGGACAGGTGCGCAGATGCCTGCTGGCCATCCGCCCACCTTATTCCGCTACTAGTGGTAACGGAAGTGGCTAAAGGCTGGCTCGTCAGGCTATCCTGACAGCTGTGAGCATTGCGGATGCGTGGGAGCAGGCGCGACACGCGTGGCGACGCCTTGCCGCGAACAGCGGACGCCCAGGTCCCGACGACGATGGGCTGGCCGCACTCTCCGACGTCGGTGAAGTGCGTCGCATGCTCGACCAAGCGGAGTTGGAGGCCGTTCGAACTGCACGACTCCGCGGCAAGTCGTGGGCGGAGATCGCCACCCATTTAGGCGTCACGCGGCAATCCGCGTGGGAACGGTGGCGCGATCTCGACGACACCCTCGGTAGCGCGGCCTCGCAGCTGGTGGAGATGCGCGCCCGAGAGCAGCGCCGGGCCTCAAAAGTACAAGTGCCCAACGTTGTCGGGCGCGAGTGGATCGATGCCCGTGACGTGCTTGCCGGCGCAGGGCTGGTGGCGATCAACGCCCAGCCGGACACTCCGACCGACCCGGGAAGTCAGGGCTGGATCGTTACCGACCAGAGCCCCGAGTCCGGCGCGCGGGTGCGGGCCGGGTCGGTGGTCCGGCTGTGGCTTCGGGGAGACGGCGACGCCGGAGTCCGCGAGCCGCGGCGTCCGGGCCCCACTCCGCTTTCCGCTCGCGAGATGCTGCCCGAACCTCACGACCAAGCCATCGGATAGCGTGCCCCGCTCAGACGCCGCCCATGCCCTGAGCCACCAACACGAGCCCGACCACCGTCAACATCGCTACGAAGATCTGCCGCCGATAGGCCCGCGTCCAGTCGTGAAGCCGTCGCAAAATCGCTTCAGTTCTGTTGGGCGCGATCAGGTTGCTCAGCAAAACGATTTCGACAACCGCAAGCGTCTCGACAATGAAAACGATGGCGGCGCCGGTCTGTACGCCAACCGCGGCACCCGAAGTCAGGATCGCGGTGAGGCCGAATACCACCATTGCCGGGTTCGGCCCGGCCCAAACACCGATCGCCAACGCCACCCATGACGACCCGCTTTCCCACGCATTGTTGACGCGGCTGCGCAGACGACCGGTTAGCTGCGGCGAGGTCGAGTTGGCGTCCCGTCGCGTAAAAAAGCGCACTGCCAACAAAGCCGCGACCGACAAGACGAGCACACCCGCGACGATTTCGATATTGCGAACGGCGGAACTGGCGGTGGTGGCCGGGTTGGCCAAGTCGCGCACGAACGACGAGAACGTCGGCGTGAAATGCAGCACCAAAATCGGGATCAGCAATAACGAAAAGCCGACGAGCGCGCAACCGACCCAGTACATCAGCAAGTTGTGCGCGGGCCGCGCTCGGGAAACCAGCAGAAGATTGAAGCCGAGACGCACCGGATCGAACGCGATGGGAAGCGCCAGCACCAGAAGCGAGCCCCACATGGCCGCAAACCTACCGTCCGAACCTGGCTGCGCCAGAACCAGATCCGCAATGCTGCATTGCTGCCTGGTGTCGATGGTGACGGCCGCCAGGTGCGGATCGGCGGCCGAAACTTGTCGGTGGCGGCTGCGATGATC
>DAIODV010000043.1:14891-15244 GCA_036746615.1 Mycobacterium sp. | reverse complement strand
GACCGCAACGCACTGGCCGGCACGTCCGCAGCCGGTGGCGCCTGTGTGGAGCCGCCACCGGGCGGTTGCCTGCCCGCGCCAGCGGTGCCCGTCGCGAGGGGCGGGGAGGATTCGCTGGATGGCCACACCACCCAAGTGACTAATCCAGCCACCAGCAATGCCACAGCTGCCAGCGCAGCCGCGATTGCTGTCCGCCTGCGCCGGCGCGGGCGCGGCCATCCCACGGGGGGCTCGGCCACGTGAGGCGGCGGCCTCATTGCGGTGCGCGGTCCGCTGTGCTGCCACCATGGCGGCTCGGCGGCCAGTCGCGCCCGCGTGTCCTCGATGTCGCGCGCCAGCTCGATCCGCTCCCG
>DAIODV010000043.1:0-14881 GCA_036746615.1 Mycobacterium sp. | reverse complement strand
CAGACGTTCAGGGGCTGAATGCTGAATGCTGATTGCTGACTTCGCCGCTGGGCACCGGCTGCCAGAGCGCCGTCGACGATGTGGTCCGATCGCTGAGCGCGGCGGCGGCGGCTTCGGCCAGCGCGGCTGCTGACTGGAATCGCGCGGCGGGATCCTTCGCCATCGCGGTGGCGATCACGGCGTCGAACGCCGCCGGCAGTGACGGCACTTGATCTGTCACCCGCGGCGGCGGCGCCTGCAGGTGCGCCATCATCACTGCCGCCATCCCGTTGGCCGCCGAGAATGGCGTTTTCCCCGTCAGCAACCGAAACAGTGTGCAACCCAGCGAATACAAGTCGGCTCGGCCGTCGAAAGGCATGCTGGCAAGAACCTCGGGCGCGGCATACGCGACCGTCGCCATCACTGAACCTGTCACCGTCAAGCCGACATCGTCGAGAGCACGGGCGATGCCGAAGTCGCCCAACAGCACCCGCTCACCGGGCCCCGCGGGCCCGGACAGCAGAAAGTTCGCGGGTTTCACGTCGCGATGCACCACATTGCGCGAGTGCGCGTAATCGATTGCCTTGCCGACCTCCGCAATGATGTGCACGGCGCGTTGCGGGGTCATGGTCCCCTCGCGCAACTCGGCGTCAGCGTTGGTGCCGTCGACGAACTGCATCGCGATCCACAACTCGCCACCCTCAGTTTGTCCGCGGTTGTAGACAGAAACGATGTTCGGGTGGTCCAGGGCGGAAGCCACATCGGCCTCCCGGATGAAGCGCGCCCGAAAGTCGGCGTCGCGGCTCAAGTCGGTCGACAGCACCTTCAGGGCATCGTGGCGGGGCAACGTCGGGTTGGCTGCCAGATACACCGTGCCCATGCCGCCGGCGCCCAGTAGCCGCTCGATCCGGTAGCCGGCGACGACCGAACCGGCGCTTAACATTTGCCGGCCTGGACTGCACTGTCCGCGGTGGCAGGTATCACGGAAGTATGGTCAAACCTGAATCGGCACATGCTTTTCCGCGCACGCGTCCACAACAGCCGCGACGATGTCCTGGGTGCGCAACGTCTCTAGGTCTTCGACGGTGACCGAGATGCTGGGCGGCCACCCGAGAATCGCGCAACCGCTCGGCCCGTTCGACGACGTTGCGCGCGAAACGGCCGTTCTGCATCACGTCGATTCCGTGGCTACCGTTGGGCGCCAGATAGGCCCGCAGGGTCTTGCACGCCATGTTCAGCGCTTCGCGCGCGGCAGGTTCGATCACGGTTGCGCGGGGTCCGCCGTAGCGCACCGCGATCTCCACCAGCTCATCAGGCGAGTACGACTCGAACCGCAGTTTGCGATTGAACCGGCCCGCCAAACCGGGGTTGACGGTGAGGAATTCGTCGACTTCCTTTTCGTAACCCGCACCGATGAAACAGAAGTCAAACCGATGCACCTCGAGGGCGACCAGCAGCTGGTTGACCGCCTCCATGCCGATCATGTCCGGGCGGCCGTCGTGGTGTCGCTCTACCAGACTGTAGAACTCGTCCATAAAAAGAATGCGGCCCAGCGAACGGGCGATCAGTTCATTGGTCTTCGGGCCGGATGCCCCGATGTGCTCACCGCAGAAGTCGGCGCGCTTGACTTCGATGATCTCGGGATGCCTCACGATGCCGAGCCCGGCATAGATCTTGCCCAAAGCCTCAGCGGTAGTTGTCTTTCCGGTGCCGGGCGGACCAACAAGGAGCATGTGGTTGGTCTGATTGGTCACTGGCAGCCCGGCGGCCAGCCGCAGCGCTCGGACCTCGATCTGGTCTTCGATTTCGGCGACCGCCCGTTTGACTTCGCTCAACCCGACTTGGTTGTTGAGTAGCGCGCGGCCCTCGGCCAGCAGCTCTTCCCGCCGCTCTTCGTTCTCCTCTTCACGGCGATCCTGTTCGGACCGCTCGGTGGTGACATCCCACTTGTTGCTGCGGGTGTTGATGGTTTCCTCATCGGTGACCACCAACTGCAAATGCGGATCGGCCAGCGCATCTTTGGCCGGTTCGATCAGCGCCCCGTTGATCGTCGCCCTGGACAACCAGACCTGGGCCTTGTCCTCTTCATCCAGCTGGCGGTGAGCCATTCCGCGCACATAGGCGAGATCTGCTGCGATCAATGGGAATTCGTTCGGATCGATCGCCGTGACCGCGGTGTCCGTCAACTGGTGACGGCGCGCCTCAGCCGCGCCTACGTGGCCGGCCCGCAAATCGACTCGGTCAGCCCAGTCCAGCGCAACACGTGCCTGCCCCAAATGAGCGGCCGCGTGTGCAGCCAGCGCGTTGGTGGCCGCAGTAACCGCCGACATGATGATCGCCTGCGGCGGCAGGATGGTTGCCGCCACTGAAATCACGTCGGGCCAGCGCTGCGTCGCGAACATCAGGTAAGCCCGCACATACTGCTGCCACTGATGGTTCTCCCAGCTATCCAGCAGTGCCGAATCTTTAAGCAGCGCTTCGGCTTTCTCGTACTGGCCGTCATCAACAAGCGCGCTGGCCAGCGCAAGCCCGGCGTGTGACGACTCGGTCACCGAGATCGCCAAGTAGGGTCCGGCCTTGATCGACGCCGACAGCCGGACACCCAGCCGGTTGGTCTCCCGATGCAACCGCGCGCCGTAGGCGTACAGCTGCTGCAAAGTCGAGAGCTCCTCATCGCCGGCGGCGATGCGACCCAACCACGCGTCAGCCATCGACGGGTCGACTTCGGTGGCCTCGCGGAATCGCGCAAGCGCAGCCGACTGGTCGTTGTCGAACAATCCCATCGCCTGATCGAAACGCTTGCGCGCGGCGGCCGTTGTGCTGCTGCTGGTCATTGGTCTAGTCCACCGATTCGAGTTCGCTTGTCCTCAGGGTCGGTTCCGAGGATATGTAGCGATTCTCGGCCCGGAACAACTCCACCTCTACCGTATGGAGTTGTCCCGCGGCCGTCACGTCGACTGTGGCCGGCCCGATTTGAGTGATCAGCACATCGGCTGATCCTCGGTAGGGCGTTCCCGGCTCCCCGATCGAGATCAGCGTGTTCGGTCGCGGCGCGGGAGTCACCGTGCCGTCGACGACGCTGACGGTGGTGCCGGCCATCGGCCTGACTTGGTTGCCTACTGCGATGTCTGGCATTCGCACGCTGGCCCACCGCTGCTGGTCGCGGGTATGCACGGTTATCCGTTCGCCAGCGCCCGCCAGCCGCACCACAATTCGCTTGGCCAATGCGTCCTGCGCGGCGATATGCACCCGGCTGAATTCCCCCGGGTCGTCGAGCGGCAGCATCAGGCGGTTACCCGCATCGACCTTGCCCAGCAACACTCCCGAGGGTCCGATCGGAATGATCAGTGGTTCGTCCAGGACACCGCGACGGATACCGTGTAGCGGCGGCATCGGCCCGCATAGATTGGCCGCGATCGCGCGTGCCTGCTCGCCCGGCAACGTCTTCAGCAGAACGCTCGGCGGTGCTGTCGGCGGCTGGGCGGTACGCACGGTAACCGTTGCCGTTATGCTGCCGTCGCCGAACACGGTGATGTTCTGGATGATCCCGTCGGCCCGCAGTGCCCACGCGTGTTCCAAGTTTTCCGCGACGATGTCGTTGGGACGGTACCAATATGTGGTCAGCCAACCGCCCTCACCCCGCGCTGTGCGCCACCGCTGGTGCTGTGCGTTCAGCGCCGAGGAACCCAACCGACGTTCCAACTCAACGATGTCGGTGGCAGTCGCGATCTTGGCGCGAAGGCCCTGCTGTCGTAGCGCTGCGCTGATCCGTTGCGCCGCAGCCAGTGTCGCGGTGCCGACTGAGGTACGCCATTGCAGCGCTTCCGCATTCGCGAACGACGCGATTCGCACGATCAGCCATGTCTCCCGCTGACCGGCATACGGCGGAGTACCGATCAAGGTGTCGTAGACCCTCGGGTAGTCGCCGGTGCTACGTCGCCTGGCCCCAACGCTGACCACGCTGAGCGATTCGATGGCCAATCCCAGGCTTTGGCGCAGTAGCGGCAGTAAATCGGCGACGTCAACCGTGTTTTCGGTGTACGTCGCCGTCGATCCGGTGAACAGCGTCGGCCGATGTGCCTTACCGAGCAGCTGCACGGCCACCACCGCGACGCCATTCTGGTACCGCACGCCGCCTCCGGCACGGTCATTGGCCACGGTGATGGGTTCAGTCAAAGTGATTGCTCGACGGCGCTGGCGCCACAGCATCAGCCACGACCACAGCGGCTGGCCTCGCCAGCGGATCACACCGGCCAGCACGCCGACCGCCAAACCCCCTGCGGCGCCGGGATATCCGGCTAACGTCCAGCCGACAAGGCCGGCCCCAAGGACGCCGACGATGATCGCGAGCCTCACCCCGGCCGTCATCGCTCTCGCCGAGCCCGCGCGACGAGCGCTGCAATCACCACCGCGGCGACTACTAAACCGGCGAACACCAATGCAACGGTGCGGGCACGGTGATCCGGCGGCGGTGGCGGCGCGGCCGGTACGATCACCCGGCTCTGGGCGCCGGGCGCAACGCGGTCCCCGGGTGGCACGTTGAATGTCAGCGCCGCAACAGGATCCACCACTCCATAGCCGACCTGGTTGTCCACTCCGCGCGCCGGGTTATGTGCGGTCTGCAGGATGCGATTGATGATCTGGTGGGCCGACAGCGCCGGATACTTGGCCCGCACAAGTGCGGCTACCCCGCTCACATAGGCCGCCGAAAAGCTGGTACCCCAGAACGGCATGTTCTTTTCACCGGGCCGGACTGGCGGATATGCGTTCACCGGTCCACCGGTCTGCGGAGACAAACCCATGATGCCGACGCCGGGTGCCGCAGCCGCCACCCACGGGCCGGAAAGGCTCTTGTTGATCGGGGCACCGGTGTTGTCGACGGCTCCCACCGAGAGCACGTAGTCGGAGAACCAGGACGGCGACGACACGGTCTTGACCTGATGCCAGTCCCGCGGATCCGCAGTGTCCAACGGGTCAAAGCCTGGATTCTGGGCGCATTCCTCTTCGCCCTCGTTACCTGCGGCCGCGACGATCACCGCATCCTTCACCGTCGCGGCATACCAGACGGCCGCCCCAATGGCGCTCTGGTCCAATGGATCAGCGGCCGACACGCATGCGGTGACGCTGACATTGATCACCTTGGCGCCCATGTTGGCCGCGTGCACGATCGCGCTGGCCAGCGTGGCCACCGTGCCGGCCTTCTTCCGGGCTTCGGTGTCGCCGCCGCCGGGCTTCTCCAACTCATAGGCCCGTGAGGATTGGCGGATCGAGATGATCCTCGCGTGCGGCGCCACCCCGCCGACCCCGTCCGGCGCGCCCGGGGGAGGTGGCGGCACCTCGGGGTCGTCCGGCTGGCCGGCAACCGGCTCGCCAGGCCCGTTGGACGGTTGGTCTTCAGGCGGCGGAGGTGGCGGGGGCGCCGGTTTGGTTTCGGTGATCGTCACCGGCGAAGGCGGTGGCGGCGGCGCGATTGGCGGCGGTGGTCCGCCGGGCGGTGGCGGTGCCCCGAGCGCGGGCGGCGGGCCCGCGGGCGGTGGGAACGCCGGAGCGGCGGGCATCGGCGGCGGCATCGGAGCGCCCTGGGGGGCTGCAGCGATCACCGACGCCACGATGGTGCCGTGGGCGTCGCAGTCCATCAAGCCGTCGCCGCCCATGATGTAGTCGCCGCCAGGAACCACGGGTAGTCGGAGGCTGGGGTTCACGCCGGTGTCGATGACAGCGACGGGCACTCCGTTACCGGTTGAGTACTGCCAGGCTTTGGCGATGTTGAGCATCGCGAAGCCCGGTGCCATGACGGCAACATTCGGGTCGGCGACGGTGATGGTCCGTGCGCAGATGTTGCTTTGCCGCATCGGCTGGTCCGGCCCCGGTTTGCCGTCGGCGGGCACGCGGCCGGGGTCGACCGTCGGGGGTGGAATCGCCTGCGCCGCAGGAAGACCGGTCGACAATCCAACCAGCACGCCGACGAGGGTTAGAGCGAAGATTCGCCGTAGTCCGATGGCACAGTTCATCGCATCCGCACCCAGGTGAACAATCCGCCGATCCACGCGGCCAGCGGAAGAGCCGCGATGATCGCGGCGATTTCTAGCCATTCGGCGATCATCCGCACCAACGGTGTGAACCTGGTGATGGGCACCAACAGCGCCGCAGCAAGCCCGGCGGCGCCGAATCCACCCAAAACCAGCGACGCCCACAACACTGATTCGGCCGATGTGGCGGGCTCATGCAAGACGTATTTGATGACGCCGACGCACGTCGCGGCTACGGCGCCACACACCAGCGCGATAGCTTGCCGCTTGTCGGCAAATGCCCGGCCGCGGCTGATGAAGATGAGGACGAACAACCCCGCCAGCACCGCCGCGGCGTCGCTGCGGTGACGACCCGGCATCAGCGTGGCCCACACCGCGGCGGGCAACGTAATGCTTGCTGCCACACAGATTCCCGTCAGCACGTTGTTCGCGGTAACCGCGGCAGCCGCGATCTGCGCGCCGCGCGGCGTGGTGTCCGGGCTCAGTTCCTCCTCGGCGGCCTCGTCGACGGGCGAGACGGCGTCGACCGGCAATCCGGCGCTGCGGCGAAACAGGTCGCGGCCGGTGACCGACCCGAAGTACGGCGGCCGGATCCGTGCGGACCACAACGCGATCGTCGGCGCCAAGGTCAGCAGGAACAGCAAACCGACCAGGGTGCACATGCCCAGCCACTGCGCGGGAACGGGTCGCCACATCCGCGCCGCGGCGACCAATCCGCCCAGCGCGCACAGCGTCACGATCGTCGCCGCCGCGTTGACGTGCCGCCGTGTCATCACCGCGATCCCGCAAGTGAGCACGCCGGCAGCGAGAGCGGCGATGAACAGATGCGCCGCCCCGAGCTTGCCCGGCGCCCCCGCGCCCAGACTCACCGCGAGCAGCGGCACGGACAGCCAGGCGAATCCGCCCAGGACGTCAACGCGATGCGGCCACCAGCGCCCCACGATGCCTGCACCGCCAATGGCAAGCAGGCCCAGAACGCCGGTCACGATGCTGGGCATCAGCGAGTCGCTGGCGACGCGATCACGCACAGCCAACCCCAGCACCGCCGCGGAGATCATGGCCAGGATGGCCAGTGCGGTGTGCGTTGCGGTGTCCGCGGTGACGGGCTCGAACAGTTGCTTGCCGATCCGGGCCAAGCCGGTGGACAACGACTCGTATTGCGGCTCGAACGAGTCGCCTTCCACCGCGGGAACCAGCACCAGCGTCGCGCCGTCTTCGACACCCAACTCATCGAGAGTTTTAGTGACGTCCAGCCGCACCCCGTTGGCCTTGTGCAACTCGTAGCCGATGCCGGACTCCAGCCCGGCTAAGCCCCGTCGCTTGAGCTCGTCGTTGAGTAGTTCGACGATGTTGTCGACGAACACCTCCACCGGCACCGACGCCGGGTACACCTGCGAGACAAGGTGTTCGCCACATACCACCGCAACTGCGCAACGCGCGGGAAATGCGACTTTCGCCATTACCGTGGCCTATCGGCGTCCGGAACGTATTTGTCCGCTAACGCCGCAGTGATCTCAAATAGCCGGAGCCGTGTTTTCTTCTGCAATTCGTGTTGGGTATCGATGATCCCGCCTTTGGCCAAATGCGGGTCGTAAGGCATAAATTCAACGGTGGCGCCAGATTGCCCGAAGCGTTCGGTCAGATAAGCGCGCGCATCGGCGTCGTATTTGTTGCGACTGTCATTCAGAATGACCATGCTGCGCGACACCAATTCGTGATAGCCCATCGCCCGCAGCAAATCGATGGACCGCGTGACCGGCAGCGAAGTGTCGGCGGTGAGTCCCGATACGAACACAAGTGTGTCGCACGCATCGAACACGGCCTTCATCACCGGGTGCTCGAGGTCGTCGGAGGTGTCTACCACGATGACATTGTGCGTGCGACGCAGCCGGGAAAGCACTCCGGTGAACATCGACGGCACCAACGGCCGCGGTTGGTCAGACGCGCGGTTTCCGGCCAACACATCCAGCCCTAAGTTGTTCTGGCCCAAGTGCTCTCGGATGTCCGCATAGCCCTGGACGTCGGTGTCATTCAAAACCGCGGCGTAGTCACCCGGCGGGGCCTCGTCGATCCGCCCGGCCAAAGTCCCAAAGCCGGGTGCCGCGTCAATGGCGACAACGTTCTCTGGCCGGCACTCACGGAACACGGCGCCAATGCATGCCGTCATCGTGGTCTTGCCAACGCCACCCTTCCCCGAAACCACTCCTACGACATACTGCTTGCGGATGTGGCGACGTATGCGGCCCTGCAATTCACGGTAATGGCGTTCAGCCGGCGATTCGCCGAAGTTTATTGTCCGAAAGGATGCGGCATAAATGAACTTCCGCCAACCTGAACCGGGCGGGATTTTGCGCGGGGCGACCATATCGGAGATGCGCAATGTGCCCGAAACGGAGTCCGGGTGTTGCGGGCGCGAAGCAGCAGGCTGTCTTGGCGTTTGCCTACCTTGCTCCGTCGAATTCGCCGGCGCGTTCCACGGATTTGTCACGATGCCGATGCTAACATGTGCGGCTTGCCCCTCACTTACACAACCTTTCGGTAGGAAAACCATTCCTCGTTGGCGGGCAGGCGCCGCATCATCCGCTGCACGGCGGTGGCGATGTTGCTCGCAGTCCCGGGGGCGACGACCATCCATTTCTTGCCCGACGCCGCAACATGCTCAGCAACGAGCCTGCCTTCCGGGGTGTCGATGATGGTCACCACGCTCTGTTCGATCCGGGTCCGCGTGGGTCGGCCCGTCTCTATTCCGGACTGTAGCGCCACGATCGAGGCTTGAGCTGACCGCCGCGGATCGGTCGCCATCAGCAGCATCTGTAGTTGATCGCTGTCTATGCGTTGCGTCGCCAGAAACGTGCGCAGCGTCTCGTGACTAGTTACGGACGACATCAGTGCATCGGCGTCCAACGTGATGGGCCGCAGGGGCGCGGGAGAGTTCGATCCGCACAACCGCTCGACCTGGGCGGTGATGACAGCGCTGGCCGTGCCCTCCGCCGTGGACGTACCGGCGCCGCTTATCCGCACCACGTCTTGCGAGCGTTCCATGATCACCCACCATTGCGCGAACCTCGCCAGAATCGCAACGGCCGGGGTGTCCGCAGTATCGGGCGTCCGCACATTGATCACCACCCCGACATCGCGGCGCGCGAGCACGGTAAGCCATTCCACCACCGTGGCGTCCACAGTCCCCGAGTCATCGATCACGCCTGCGGATCGCAACTCGGCGGCGACTGGATGCGTCAACGCCACCAGTGGCGTTTCGACGCTGGGCAAGATTGGCCGCAGTCCGAGCTCGGGTGCCAATACCTCGATGCCGGTTAGTACTTGCAACGCCCAAAGACCGTCTACCGACGTGGTTAACATGTCTTCTTCCCGCTACGCGACTGGGGCGCACGCGCGCTCGCGTGCGCCCCAGTGTCGCTCAGTGCCGTCTAGATGTTGCTAGCGAGGAAAGCGTCCCGGTTCGCAGCGCTCTCGGCGACCGTGCCATGGGTGACACCGAACTGCATAACAACCTCGCTGAAGTGATCCAGCGCCTGGTTGACTTGCGTCATCTGGGCTTGCCAGGCCTCCGAATGCTGCCCGAGGTGCCCTTCTCCCAGCGCCGCACGGAGGTTATTCAGGTCGGTATAGCACTGCGACAGCATGGCCGAGGCGTTGGCTAACGTGCCGTGATAGTCCGCGATTTGGGGAAAGCCGTAGGTGATCATGTCGCTCATAATGTGTATCTCCTTCGATTCAGATCAGGCGGTGGTAGGTCGGATCCGTTAGACCTCGATGCTGTTGATGGACTGCATGCCGTCTTCGGCCTCCTGCTGCCATGACTGCGCGGCCATGCCCAAGTTCTCGCCCAAGGCGATGAGCTGGTTCTTCACATTCTGGCCGGCCTCAGTAATCTGCGCCGCTTTCGCCTGCGACGCCATCGCGGTGGGTCCAGCAAATGTATTCGGGCCGATGAGGTGATCGTTTTCGTGTTGAGCGTTCATGATGACCGCATGGACATCGTCCATCAGTGACTGGATCCGTGCATGGACGTTGTTTAGCTCGTCCACCGGGACTTGTGCCGAACTTGGCATTTATTTCTCCTTAATCAGTGATGTCGGTGGCTCGATCCGGGATGGATCAGAGTCTAAGTGCTGTGGACGGGTTGTCACTTCACCTTTTCGCTCGCGGTAAAACGGCCTGATCTCGTGTGCCATCTACGCGTCCTGAGATTCCATCTGCGAATCACGGTCGACGACGATGCGCGCATGCGCCACCCGATCCTTGTCCGAGCCGGTACCTTCCCGGCCCAGCATCCCTGCGGCCGCCGGGGAGACGGGCATTGACCCACCGCCCATCCCGGCGGTAGTTGTTGGCCCGCGCAGGTCGGCGGCATTCAGCACACCACCCGGACGCAGACCGGTCGCCCGACCTCCGGCTGTCTCTGGCTCGAAAGTGCTGGTTGGACGCGTGAAGCTGGTCAGCCCTGCAGCGCTAGAACTGATGCCAGTTGCACCACCACCCGCACCCGCGCCGATGCCGCCGGCGGCTCCACCGCCTCCAAGCGATGCACCCACCGCCTCCGCGCCAGCGGCTTCAGCAGCGCCGGCGTTCTGCGGTGACATGGAGGTGAAAGCGCTCATCAGTGGTTGTATCGAGCTCGACAGGCCTTGGAAACCCTGCTGCGGAAGGCTGGCGAGACTCTGGAAGGGTTGGGTCACACCCGACATCAGGCCCTGCGCCGGTCCCATAAAGCTGCTGAGCTGATCGCCCATTCCAGCGGCTGGCGATGCTGCTTCACCCGCCAGGTCGCCGACAGTTGAGGGAGCTTGAGTCGCGCCTTCTGCCGCCGTCTCGGCTACCTGGGCCGGGGCGCTAGCAATCGCGGGTGATGCCCCTGGCGGAGTGATCGGTGGCGGCGTGCTTCCTATGGCCCCGACCAAGGTGTTCAAAATGTTGGCCCGCACTACAGCCACACCCGTGTTCTGGCCCCAGTATTCGGTGTACTCACCCTCTAACTCCGCGATCCTCGGGCTGAGCGCACCCAAAACCAGCCAGTTGATGGCGTTATCGAAACCGAACTCGTCGCGGTTGCCTTGGGCAATTCCCGAGGGTATGACCGCTGACCTCGCGACCGAGTCAGCTTCTACGGCCGATTGGCCGATGGCGACATGCTTCAAACAATGCGCCGCCAACGGTTCGAGGCCGAGAAAGTTCAGCTCAGACCCCTTCATTCCGTACGCAGCCCCACCCAGACCTACCCATTGCTCCAGAGTGGCGCCGATGTTCGCAACGGAAAGTCCCATCGACAATTCGTGCTGAATCACCTCGGCAAGCCAGGCCGCGATATTGGCCGCGATCGTCGACGGGTCGCTGAGCTCGAGGAGTGCCGCAACGGCCTCGGGCGGACCGAACCAAATCGGGTCAGCCATCAGAAACTATTAGATTCCGGCGATGCTCGCCGAGCTGAGCACTTCGTTGAGCACATACGTAAGGGCGGAGATGTTCTGGGCGCCGGCGAAGGCCATCCGCTCTCCGACATGCTGTGATGCCGAAGCGAGGTATGTCGCACCTGCACCATTCAGTGCGGCCGTGAACGCGGCGTCGTCGGCAGATGGCACCATCGGCACCGTCCCCACCAGCGCGGCCGACCCAGCCGCGGTACCGGCGGCCATCTCCCCGCTGATCACCGACTCAGTGATCGACGACAGCCCCACGGCCGCTGGATCGACATTCAAAAACCCTGTCATCGCGTCTCCCGAATGCTGTGTCCGCAGAACCGGCTCTGCGGATTGGACCCGAGTCTAAGACGTTATCGCGCCGCCGGTATGCACAAGTTTCTTTTACTGCTGGTCCTGCGGCAAATCACCCTGCTCCGGCACACCTACCAGGACGCCTTCCATCTCTCCATCGGTCGTCACCAGCAAGCCGCGTCCCGGCGGTAGCTGCTGGGCACTGATCCTGGCGTAAACCTTCACACTGGCGGGGTCGTTGTCCATGAACAATGTGGGCGAGCGCGAACCGGTCAGCTTCTGCAGGAACGGATTCATCACCGACTGCGACGCCCAGTTACCCGGCGATCGCGCGGCAATAACGTGCAGACCGACTTCGCGGCTGCGTTCGATCAACGCCCACAGCGGCGCGGTGGCCGCCGGCTTGACCATTTGGTTGTGCGGCCGCAGTTCATGTTCGTCGTCGATTACGACAAAGTGATGCGGGCCCTCCCACGACTTCCGGTTCAGCAGCTCTTCCTGGCTCAGCCCGGCAGGTGGTAGCCGATCGCGCAACGCCGCTACCAGTTCGCCGATCACGGTATCGATGTCCTCGGGCGTGTAGGCATACGCGCGCACGTGCGGGCCGACGATCTTTCCGATCAGCGTGGTCTTCGGATCGATGATCGTGATCTGCGCCTGCTCCGGTGTGAGCCGGTTGATGACCGCCTGACCGAAGGCGGCCAGCGTCGTAGTCTTCCCACACTGCTGCCTGCCCATCACCAGCATGTTGGGCACCGTCCGGGTCGGCAGTGCTACCGGCTGCAACGCGCTCTCGCCGATTGCAAACGGGATGTTGAACGGATCGGCCGCCTCGGCGGCGACCGCATACCGCTCGACGACCTCAGTCAACGCCACCCGCTCCGGCAGACGGGAGAGCCGCTCCACCTTGTCAGTCCCGGTAACTTCGGCGATCACCTGACCGACGCCGCGGGCAGAAACCCGCTTCCCGTTGGTCCCGGTGATTTCGGGCACCCCCACCAACAACTCGTGCCCGTCTCGGGTCAGCCCGAATCCAGGTCGGTCCAGGGTGTTGCGTGCGGCTCTGCGCTGCTCGATCGAGGTACCCATCTGGGATTCGTCGGCATTGCTCAGTCGGAGTTGGATCCGCGCATTGGAGACCGTCAATAGCCCTTGCTTCTGCCCGACGAACCACCCACTGGCGCTGGTCATTACGTGCACCCCGTAGGACAGACCCTGGCGGGCAATGGATATCGCCCGCTCCCCCATCGCGAAGTCCTTCTCGTGAAGGTCGCCGTAGTTGTCGATCACCAGGAAGACGTCCCCGAACTTGTCGTCTGGATCTGTTCCGCCGCCGCCGGCCGAACCGAAGCGCCGTTCCCTGAACTCGGAGATGTCGATTTGGTAGTGCTTGAATGCCGCCTCGCGTGCGCGGATCAGCCCTTCCATCGTCGCGATGGTCCGCGACACTCCCTGGGTGTCGTTCACGCTGACGACCCCGGCAACGTGCGGCAGATCCTCCACCGGATACAGCGCCGCGCCAATGCAGAAGAACGTCACACGCTCGGGGCGGTACATCAATGCGGCGGACGTCATCAACGTCATCAACGTGGTGGACTTACCGCGCTGCGCGGTGGCCACCACCATCACGTTGTCCATCTCGGCGTCGACGGCATGCACCCGTTGCAAGTGGTCTTCGGGAATGTCGACAATCCCGATCGGGAAGACAAGGCCTGGGTTCTGGCCGTAGTCGACATGCCACGGCTTGCCGCGCCAGTAGCCCACCAGAGCATCGACCGGTTCGCTGACTTCCAGTGGGGGAAGCCAAATTTGGTGCGGCAACCGAGCAGGGCTGGAGACTAGCGACTCGCGGATGACGTCGAGGATCTTCTTCTTCTTGAAACCGTCCGGATGGAAAAGGAACTCGTCGGGCTCCTCGGGCTCCTCTGCCACCGCCAACGCCGCGGCGTCCTCCGCGCTCAGCGGTTGGTACTCCCACGTGAGTGGTCGCGGCTGGGAGAAGCTCACGTCAATCGTCTGGCTGAGGCTGGCGACCTTCTTCGGCAGCACGAACGGCGCCGATAAGTAGAAGCACCTAAACGGCTCCAGGTCTCGCGGGCCGACTTTGAGTAGCGCGTACCCGTTCTCCTTCGACGGCAAATGCAGCGCGGCATCGCTGCCGATCACGTCGCGGGAATCCTCAGCGGTCTCCGCGCGCAACGCCACTCGGAATGCGATGTTGCTCTTGGCTTTACTCAGCGAAGACAGGTCCAAGCGCTGACCGCCGAGAGTGAAGAACACGTTGCAGCCGCGGCCCTCCTGACCAATGTGAATGACCAGCTGTATCCACTCTTGGTGATGATGGAACAGTTCCAGGTACTCGTCGATGATGACCAACAGGATCGGTACAGGTTCCAAATCCCGGCCGGCCAGCCGCATCTCTTCGTATTCGTTAGCGTCACGCGCACCGGCCTCCTTGAAAAGCCGGTATCTCCGGGCGATTTCGCCGTTGATGGCTTTGCGCATCCGCTCCGCCAGGTGGCGATCGTCTTTACCCAAGTTGGACAGTGAGCCCGCAACGTGCGGCAACCCCTCCAGGTCTTGGGCCGCCGACTCGAACTTCATGTCGACGAAGATCACGATGAACGTTTCCGGCGAGTGCGTCAGCGCAATCCCGTTGCACAACGACAGAAAGAACTCCGACTTACCCGACCCGGAGGTTCCGATCACGACGGAGTGGAACCCGAAGCCGCCAAAGTCTTTGGCGCGGAAGATGACGTACTGCAGTTCACCGCCGGGCTTGACGCCGACCGGCACCATCGCCCACTTCGGGTCACCCCGGCCGCGGCTGTCAGCCCACAATCGGTCGACGTCGAGTTGGCGCGGATCATTGATTCCCAATGCCCGCAGCAATTCGCCTGCCTGGCTGTCGGTTTCGGACAACTCCCCCGCGCTCATCGGCGACCAGCGTGCCAAGGCCCGCGCATACCGGTTCGCGGTACTTTCGGCGAGCATGTCAGCCACCGCATAGAACGCGTCGCGGTGATAAAGGCGGCCCTCTCGCAGCTCGAAACGCTGGTCGGGCTCGGAGAAGCCCACACCCACACCATCGCGGGTCGCCAACCGCAGGACCGTGATGCCGGCCATGCCCTTCTGGCCGGT
>DAIODV010000042.1:15118-15337 GCA_036746615.1 Mycobacterium sp. | reverse complement strand
CGCGGCGAGCTCGAGATCGTGACCCGCTACGAGCCCGACGCCGCCGACGTGTACAGCCAACTCGTCGAAATGTTGCGCAAGCGGCACGGCCAGCACATCTATTCCGAAGACGGCTCGCAGGTGGATGATCAAGTGGCGCAACTGTTGACGGGCCGCCGGATAGCGACGGCGGAGTCGTGCACCGGCGGGCTGCTGGCAGCGCGGCTCACCGAGCGGCCG
>DAIODV010000042.1:9630-15108 GCA_036746615.1 Mycobacterium sp. | reverse complement strand
GCGGTCTGGTGGCGGACGCGAAGGAGGAAAAAACTGAGTTGCTCGGGGTGGACGCCGCGTTGATCGAAGAGCACGGCGCGGTGTCCGAGCCGGTCGCCGAGGCGATGGCGGAAGGTGCGCTGCGGCGCTTCGAAGCCGACACTGCCGTTGCGATCACCGGAATCGCCGGCCCGGACGGGGGGACATCGGACAAGCCGGTGGGCACGGTCTGCTTCACCGTGGCGCTGGCCGACGGCGGGTTTTCGACTCGGACGCTTCGGCTGCCTGGCAACCGCGCCGACGTCAGGGAGCGGTCGACGACCGTGGCGATGCATCTGCTCCGGCGGGCGTTGCGCGGGGCCGAGTGACGAGGACTCACACCGCTAGTTGCCGGGGCCGCGGCGCTGGTCGAGCGCTGCAACCAAAAGCTTCTGCACGGACGCGCGGGCTTTAACACGCGCCTCCTCGGACGCGGGCGACCCATGGATCCCGGCGGCAAATAGCGCCGCCAACCTCGCAGCGCGCAACGCGATTGTGCGCCAATGTTCCTCGGACTCGCCAACTTCATCGGCGATCACGTTGATCGCATCGTTGCGCACATCTGGATCTGTGTCGTCGTCCAGCGAAACGAGGATCAGCCGCAGCGCGACGATAGATTCGTTCAGGCCGTCGGCCGGTCCAGGCGTCATCGGCGCGCTCCTTCCACACGGTAGGCGCTCTGATCAGTACCGAAGCGAATTCCGGTCGCGTCCTTGCCGATCGCCGTCAAAACGGCGACGACGATCAATACCGGCACGATCGTCGCTGCCAACGCGAACGGGTAGCCGTGTGCAGCGGCCAGCCGCTCCTGGATCGGCAAGTTGAACGCGGCGATCAGATTGCCCAGCTGGTAGGTGACTCCGGGGTAGAAGCCCCGGATCGCATCCGGCGACATTTCCGTCAGATGCGCCGGAATGACACCCCACGCGCCCTGCACCACGACTTGCATCAGAAACGAGCCGAGACACAGCATCGCCGCGGTGTGCGAGAACGCAAATAGCGGCACGATCGGCAGCCCCAACACCGCACAGAACACGACAGTGTGGCGGCGACCGAATCGCTGCGACAGCGAGCCGAATAACAGCCCGCCGATGATCGCGCCGACGTTGTAGACCACCACGATCCACCTTGCCGTCGCGCTGGGCAGTTCAGCGCCACCGTTGTGGGTGGCCTTCAAAAAGGTCGGGTAAACATCCTGGGTGCCATGGCTCATCCAATTGAAGGCGGCCATCAGCAGCACCAGGTAGATGAACCGGCGGACGATCGCGGCGTTGCGAAGCACATCGCGAATCCTGGTGCGCGTCAGCCGCATTCGCTCCTGTTCGGCCTGCCACACCTCGGATTCCTTCACCCGGTACCGGATGATCAGGCTGACCAATGCCGGAATGATGCTCAGCCCGAACAGCCAGCGCCACGACAACCCAAGCCAATCCATCACCAACAGCGACGCCAACGTTGCGAGCAGATAGCCGAATGCGTAGCCCTCCTGCAGCAGGCCGGAGAAAAACCCGCGCCGCTCTGCGGGAATCTTCTCCATCGCCAGCGCGGCACCCAGACCCCACTCGCCGCCCATCCCGATGCCATATAGCAGTCGCAGGATGACCAGCACGGTGAAATTCGGTGCGAACGCACACAGGAAACCGACCAGTGAATAGAACGTCACGTCGACCATCAGCGGTAGCCGCCGGCCCACCCGGTCGGCCCACAGCCCGAACAACAATGCGCCCACCGGGCGCATCAACAGCGTCGCGGTGGTCAGGAAAGCGACTTCGGTTCTGGTGTGGTGGAACGTCTTTGCAATGTCCGCATAGACCAGCACGACGAGGAAGTAATCGAACGCGTCCATCGTCCAGCCCAGCAGCGCGGCGATGAACGCGTTCCGCTGGTCGGCGGTGAGGTTCGGCACCGTCAGCTCTTCTCGATGCTGTCCCAGAGCTCGACCATCGTGTGCAGAATTTCCTCGGCGCGGCCCAACCCGGCGAGATGGCTTTCACCTGGCAGGTGATACAGCTCCGCGTCCGGCAGCCTTTCGACGACGTGGCGCCCGTGATCGAACGGAACGATGTGGTCGGCGTCGCCGTGCCACCACCGGACCGGGATCTTCACTTGTTCGAGCCGGAATCCCCAGTCCCGGGCGAAGACGATGATGTCGGCGAACGGAGCGGCCAGCTGCTTACGGCTGCCGTTGAGCAGATCGTCGAGGAACATGGCTTTGAACTCGGGCCGGACCAACAGCGCCCGGTCGGCTTCGGGGGAGATGCGCGCGTAGAGATACAGCGCAGGCTCGGCGACCGGCTTCAGCATGCGAATGAAACCGACCGCCGCCCACCGGATCGGAAATCCGGCCACGGTGAGTAACGGGGCTACCAGTGAGCCGAGCGCCATCACTCCGCCACCGATCGCGTCCGAGCCAACGGTGGGCGCGACGCCGCCGAGCACCCCGACCGCCACGACGCGATCGGGCATCGCCGCCGCGCAGCCCAGCGTGTACGGCCCGCCGCCGGACAGCCCGATGACCGCCATTTTGTCGATGCCCAGAGTGTCGGCCACGGTACGCAGGTCATCGGCGAAAGCGACGACGGTGTCGTATTGGTGGGGCGTGGAGGCCCCGATTCCGGGTCGGTCGATGCCGATCAAGCGGATGTGGTTTTCCTCGGCGTAGACGCGAGCCTCGGTCGGGATCTGCCGACGCGCACCGGGGGTGCCGTGCAGCCAGAACACGGCGCGTCCCTGCGGGTCGCCGAACTCCGCGAACCCCAGCTGACGATCGTCGCCGACGGCGATGTTGCCTTCCAGCTTCGGACGCGCAATAGCGATAACCATGCCCGCAGTGTTACACGAGCCATTACGTTCGTAACATGCAGATCATCGATGCCGACGGACACGTCGCCGAAAACCCATCGCTCGCGATGGAGGCCCTGAAACGCTGGCCGGACCACGTCAGACCCAACGCCGACGGGAGAGCGAGCTTGGTCATCGAGGGCCGCAACTACCCCGAAGACCGCGGCCCGGGTGCCGGCTGCCCGCCCGAGCACGGGATCAGCAAGGCCGCAGACCTCAACTGCCGGTCGGTCGAGGGCGTGTTGGGCGACGCCGATCGCGATCAGATCAGCACGATGGTGCTGTACCCCAGTTTGGGGCTGTGCGCGCCCAGCCTCGAGGATCCGGAATTCGCCGCCGGGTTCGCGCGCCTGTACAACCAATGGATTACGGATTTCTGCGCGCCGTCCGGCGGCCGGCTGCGCGGCGTCGCCGTGACCCCAATCGAGCACGGGCAGGTAGCGATTGACGTCATGCGGGAGGCCAAGGATCTCGGGTTGGTCGCCACCCTGGTCCCGCCGGCGCTCAAGACGCGCAACCTCGACCATCCCGACCTCGACCCGTTTTACGCTGCGGCGGTCGAACTCGAAATGCCGCTGGGCATCCATGGCGCGCCCGGCATTCATCTACCGAAGATCGGCGTCGATCGCTTCACCAACTACATCCAGGTGCATTGCATCAGCTTCCCGTTCGATCAGATGACCGCGATGACGGCAATGGTCTCCGGCGGCGTTTTCGATCGGCATCCCGGATTGCGGGTGGCGTTCCTCGAGGCCGGTGTGGGCTGGGTGCCGTTCTTCATCGATCGCCTGCACGAGCATTTCGAAAAGCGCGGCGACTGGATCGAGCGTGGCTGGCAACGCGACCCGCAGGAGTACGTGCAGTCCGGCAACATCTTCGTCACCTGCGAGCCGGAAGAGCCGATCCTGCCCGGCGTCATCGATGTGCTCGGCGACGACTTCATCATGTTCGCCAGCGACTATCCGCATTGGGACGGCGAGTGGCCCGAGAGCACCAAACACCTGCGCACCCGTCCCGACATCAGCGAAGCCACCCGCGCGAAAATCGGCGGGAGCAACGCGCAGCGCTTCTATGCCCTCAACTAGCGCCCTCGCCAATTCGGCGGTCGCTTTTCAGCGAAGGCCCGCGGACCTTCTTTGGCATCCTCGGTCTCGAAAATGCGGTCACTGTGCCGGGTTTCGTTGGCGTAGGCAGAGTGCAGATCAAGCGCTAGGCCCTCGACAGCCGACTGCTTGGTCGCCGCGACGGCGAGCGGCGCGTTGACCGCGATCCGCTCGGCGTAGTCATAGGCGGTGTCCATCAACTTCTCCGTCGACACCACGCGATTGATCAACCCCATCGCAAGCGCGCGGTCGGCGTCCACCATGTCCGCGGTCAACAGCAACTCCATCGCAAGCGGATAGGGCATCTGTCGGGGCAACCGCACGGTGCTACCGCCGCCTGCGAACAATCCACGCTTGGGCTCCATCACCGCAAAACGCGCGTCGGGCACCGCGACGCGAATATCGGTGCAGGTCAAAATTCCAAACCCCCCCGCCACACACGTGCCGTTGACCGCGGCAATGATCGGTTTGTTGATCGGAAACTGATGCAGGACAGCGTGAATTGCGTCGGTCTTGTTCCATCCCGCGGGCTGCGGTAAATCGCCGGTCAACTCCGGAATGAACTTCTTGAGATCCGCGCCGGTACAGAAGTCGCGACCGACGCCGGTGATGACCGCAACCCACGCGTCGGCATCGTCGCGAAACGCGGCCCATGCGTGGGCAAGGTCGCGAAAATGCGCCATATCGAGGGAGTTACGCGTCTCGGGCCTGTTGATCGTGATCGTCACGATGCGGCCGTCCTGCACGTAGTCGATGCTCACCGCGCCTCCTTTAGCACTCGGCTAGGTCAGACTGCCAGATGAATGTGCAAGCACTATCCTCAGGGACACCATTCACAGAATTGAGGGGCCATGGCCGAATTCGATCCACATGAAGGTGAAGCGCAAACCATTGTCAACCTGGCTGAAGCGGCGATGCATATGTACCGCGCGGCCATCGATTCACTCCCGTTCCCTGAAGACAAGAAGTTTCAGAAGCGGGCCGAGGTGGTGCTCACCGGCATGCGGAAACTGCGTGCGGCGCTGACGGAGGCTGCGAGCCACAGCAGGCCGAGCCCTACGGTGATGATGGCGCTCAGCGATGTCCGCAGGCGCTACGACGATCTGATGGAGCGCGCCGCGGACGCTCCTGGAGCCACTCTGGGCCAACAGCTCTATACCGCACGCGTCCAGGCGAAGTTGTCCGCGCAGGAGGCGGCCAACGGAATGGGACTGCGGCCGGATCTGCCGGACGAACTCGAGTCCGGGGCGACTCCGTCCGACAAGGAGACGCCGCTCGTCCAACAGCTGATCGCGGCGATCCGCGCGGTGGCAGGTCTAGAAGACCTCGAACAGCCACTGTCATCGGCGGACGAGAATCTGAACGGCTGGGATGAAGCGCTGGTCACCAACGGCGCCGGCGAAGAGGCTCACGCGGCAGCTCACTGAAATGTGCGCTGATTGAACGAGCTGGATGAGCTGTACTCGGCCAGGCCCGACAGCTTCACCGCTGTCCGCCGGAAGCTGGCCGATGCGGC
>DAIODV010000042.1:0-9530 GCA_036746615.1 Mycobacterium sp. | reverse complement strand
CAACGCTGCTGCCGCATCGGTGAAGAAAGCTGAGGCGCGCCTGCGACAGGGCTCCTAGTCAGCGAATCGGCAGGCCCGTGATCGCCCGGGCAATGACGAGGCGCTGAATCTCGCTGGTGCCTTCAAAGATGGTGAAGATCTTGGCATCCCGGTGCATTCGCTCGACCGGATAATCGCGGGTGTAGCCGTTGCCGCCGAGGATTTGGATTGCTTCGTCGGTGACGTGCACGGCGGTCTCACTGGCGTACAACTTGGCCATCGAGCCCTCCGCCGAGGTGAATGGCTTGTCATTTCGCTGCATCCAGCTGGCCCGCCAGACCAGCATGCGCGACGCGTCGATACGGCTTTTCATGTCGGCCAACTTGAACGCGATGGCCTGGAATTCGGCGATCTTGCGTCCGAATTGTTCGCGTTGGCGCGAGTATTCCAGCGCGTACTCATAGGCCGCGCGAGCGATGCCCAACGCCATGGCACCCACGATGGGGCGGGTGCGCTCGAACGTCATCATCGCCGCCTGGCTCGAGGTGCGATGCCCTTCCCGGATTTTGGCGACCCGGCGCTCGAAACGCTCTCTGCCGCCGAGGATTAACTCACCGGGAAGCCGGACATCGTCGAGGACCACTTCGGCGGTATGGGAGGCCCGGATACCGTGCTTTTTGAACTTTTGCCCCTGAGACAAACCCTTTGTGCCGGGAGGCACGATGAACGTCGCCTGCCCGCGAGTGCCCAACTCAGGCTCCACCGACGCCACCACCACATGGACGTTGGCGATTCCGCCGTTGGTGGCCCACGTTTTGGTGCCGTTGAGCACCCACTCGTCGGAGGCTTCGTCATACCGTGCGCGGGTGCGAACGGCTCCCACGTCGGAGCCGGCCCCGGGTTCAGACGAGCAGAACGCCGCCAGCTTCGGGTCGCCCGGGGAGCCGAACATCTGCGGCAGCCATTCGCCGAGTTGCTGCGGGGTCCCGTTTGCCGCTAGCGCGGCCGCGGCAAGCCCGGTCGCCATGATCGACAACGCGATCCCGGCGTCGCCCCAGAACATTTCCTCGAACACCGTCGGCATGCCCAGACCGCTGGATTCGGCCGCCATCTGTGCGAAAAGGTCAGGGGTGTAGAGCCCGACCTTCGCGGCCTCTTGGATGATCGGCCACGGCGTTTCCTCCCGCTCGTCCCACTCCGCGGCGGCTGGCCGGATAACCGACTCGGCAAATTCATGCACCCAGTCACGGACGTGGATCACTTCTTCGGACAGGTCCATCGAAAACGTAGCGTCCATGCACACACAGTAAACGCTTGTATACTGAGTCGACAAACTGGCAGCTCAGAGGAGGCGAGATGCAGCGCAGCGATATCCGGGCGGTCGGGCAACTGGCGGGGGAGGCGTCGTCGGTCGTCACCACATTGGTGCGGGGGATGCACGCGGGAATCGCCGGGCGGGTCTTCGGGTCAATCGGGCCGGCCGCGGCACCGACCAGGGCGATCCATGACGGGATCACCCGCGCGATCTACGGCGGTGTGGACCGAGGCATCCGCGGCGCAACCCACGCCGCCGGTGCGGTAGCGGCTGAAATCTGGGGCAACGACGACGACGAAGCTCTCGAAACGCGGCCCGGATCCGCGGCCTTCATCGCCGCGGTCAATGGCATATACGGGGACGAGTTGGCCGAGCGCGACAACCCACTCGCGGGCGCGATGGACATCCGACAGGACGGCAAACCTGTTGAGCCGACTGCTGATTCGCTTGCGACAATGTTTTCAACGGCCACCGAGCGCGTCGTGGTGTTCCTGCACGGCTGGTGCCTGACCGAGCAGTACTGGTCGCGGCGGCCTCGCGAGGATGCGGAGGCAGACGACAGCCGAAGCTACGGTGAGCGGCTGCACGACGAGTTGGGCTTCACCCCAGTCTATCTGCGGTACAACACCGGGCTGCACGTCTCGGTCAATGGTCGAACCCTCGCCGAAATACTGGACCGGCTCCACACCCAGTGGCCTGTTCCGATCACCGAGCTGGTGCTGGTGGGCCACTCGATGGGAGGTCTGGTCGCCCGCAGCGCTTGCCACTACGGCACCCAGCAACAGAATCGATGGACCGACTCCGTCAGTCATGTCGTGTGCCTGGGATCGCCGCATCTGGGGGCCGATCTGGAAAAGGGCGTCAACGTCGCGTCGTGGGCGTTGGCCAAGTTGCCCGAAACCCGCGCCATTGCAACGTTTTTGAATGCCCGCAGCGACGGGACCAAGGATCTGCGGTTCGGCGCCTGCATTGATGAGGACTGGTCTGACGCCGACCCGGACGAGTTCCTGCACGATCGCTGCAATGAAGTGCCGTTCCTCCCACATGCCACCTATCACTTCGTAGCAGCGACGGCCGGGCCACCGCTGCTGGGGATGATCGCCGGTGACCAGCTGGTGCGGTCGCAGAGCGCAGCAGGCCGCGGCGGGTCACGGCGCATTCCCTTCGACGACGACCAAGGACTGACACTGACCGGGTTGAACCACTTCGATCTGCTCAACCACCCGGCGGTGTATGCGAAGCTGCGCGACTGGCTAACCGGCTAGGGCGGCGATGCGCGCCGCGACGTCGGCCGCGACGGCCAACGTCTGGGGATCATCGGACGCCAGGTAACGGTCGGCTGCGCTGTCGTAGGTGGCGCCCGCGATCGATCCGTGGTCGGCGGGTAACTCGACCATTTCGACCGGCCACTCGTTTCGCTTTAGGGCCGAAGCGAACTCGCGGGTGACCGCGACAGGAATGACGTCGTCGGATAGGCCGTGCAGCAAAGTAAACGGGCAGCGTCGTGCATCGGGCTTGAGCTGGGTGACCGGGACTTGACCGAATATCGGGTCGGTGACCATGAACGCCCCGGCGAGGCAGACAGTGTGTGCGAAACCGACATCCGCTCGTCGCGCCTGGATCGTCAGCCCGGCCGCTGCGACGCCGCCCATCGACCATCCGACAAGGATCACGCCATCGGGGTGGTCAACGCGTTCGCGGACGAATCGCACCGAGTGCAGCAGGTCGGCGCGTCCGCCGTCGGCGGCGTGCGAGTTCCAGTCGGGGACCACGACGCCTAAGCCATGGCCGGCCAGCAGTTCGGCGAGTGGCCGGACGGCGGCGCGGGCGTCGGCCTGCTGGCCGTGCCACAACAGCGCAGTCCGTTGTCCAGGTTCGCCCGAAACATCCGCCAACCGACCAGGGGCGTACTCGACGGTTTCCATGCCCTCCAGGCTGCCTGCCGGCTAAGCCGTTACGGCTTCGGCGGTGGTGGGGGCGCTGGCGCCGGTGCTGGTCCTGGCGCTGGTGATCCGCCGCCTAGAAGCGAACCGAGGATGCCCAACGGGAGGCCTGCCTGCTCCGGCGACTTGCCCGGGTCGGGGACCGCCGCGTCGTTCTTCTGCCACGGCTGGCAACCGTCCGTCTTGAAGGCTTTATCAGTCGGGTCGATGCGCACGACCTGCGGCTTTTTGCTCATCGCGTTGTCGAGCATCTGCTTACCGTCATCGCCGGCGAGCCGCTTCCAGTAACAGACCCCGTTGCCTTGCGGCCCGGCAGAGGTATAGGTGCCGGGCACGATGTCGGTTCCCACCGCGAAGGTGCCGTCGTGGTCGATGCTCGTCTTCGGCCCGGCCGGTGCCGGCCCGGGCGGCGGGGCGGGGGCCGGTGCAGGCGGCGGCGCCGGGGGATCGGCGCTGGCAAGCCCGGCAGTCGCGCCCCAGCTCAGCGCAACGAGCGCCGCGGCGGCGACAACAGTGGACTTCGACCTCACGAATAGCAGCATACGGGGTTCGGGCGGGGTGCGCCCGAGCCTGACTGCGCTGCTACGCGCTCTTGGTGAGCAGCGGCAACAGCAGCCGGCGGCGTGCGGTGTTGGCGTCAGCGAAGTACTGCAACGCCTCGTGTACCGAACCGAAAATGGGGAAGCTGGATTCCTCGTGAGTGACCAGCAATGCCGTGGTTACTGCTTGGCTGGGGACTACCGCCCACTCCACTCCGGCAACAGTGCAAATGTCATCCACCCATTGGAGCAGTCGAACCGCTTGTGCCGCAAAGGAATCCAAGCCAGACAGGTCAAGGACAAACGGCTTGTCCGGCAGGATGAAGCGCTTGGAGTGCTCGCTGACCTGGTCGACGTTCGTTGCGTCCACCGCACCGGTGATCGTGACGACGGTTGCCAGGTGACGACATTGCGCGCGCACCGCGGCGCCGTTGCAGTCGACCGGGAGATGGGCGTGACGGGGGGCCAAGTACGACGCTGTGGTGTCGATTGAATCGTTCACTAGGCCCCCAGATTTCAAACGCGGTTGCTGCAATAACGTTTGAAACGCTAATTGGTTACTCTAAGGTCACTGGGTGCAGCCTTTAATACTTTGGTAAGAAACGATTTTCAGCTACTTGCCAGTAAGCTAACGGGGTTATCGCCTAGGTCAGCCGGTTAACCGTACCGGCATAGCGCAATGCGTGCTCGTAGATCTCGAGATTGTCCCGAGAAATCTTGGCGTGCACCGGACGTTCGAGAAAAAATCGCAGGACCGGATTGAAGGCGTGATACGTCTCATGGAAGGTCAGCACGGTGGTGCCGTCGGGCTGTTCCTCGAGTTCGTGATACCCCTCGGCGCGCGACCACAGCGGCTTGCCAATCGCCACGTATCGCGAGAGCTTGTTGATCTTGGCTTCGGTAATCGTCTCCCACGAACGGCCCTTGCCGCCCGAAAGCAGGTACTTAGGCACTGGAAAGACGCAGGTGCGCACTAGCCCCTCGCCTGCTTCGTCGCCTTCGTTGAGGATCTCCATGCTGCCGGTTGGCCACTCGAGCACGCGGGGTTTGGGTGCGTCCGGCGGCACTGGCGGATGCAACACCCGCCATACCTTTTTCGGGGGTGCGTCGACGTGAAATCGCACGGTGTAGGACTGCATCAGCTCTGTCCCCAGGTATCCCAATAAGTGACGGTCTCCGCCGGCGGCCGTGCGGCCGGCCGGAAGTCGGTGCCGATTGTGTAGGCCACCGGGAACAGCGCGGCCTGCGTGACCTCTGCCGGGATCCCCAGCAGCTCGGCCACCTCTTTCTCCTTCGCCAAATGCATTGTGGTCCAAACGGATCCGAGACCACGGGAGCGAAGGGCAAGCAGAAAGCTCCACCCGGCCGGGATGATCGATGCCCACGCGGATGAGGCAATCAACAGATCGTTGCCATCAAAGCGACGCTGCAGGCATGGGATGACGTGCACCGGAACTTCGGCAAGCGTGTCGGTCAGGCCCAGTGCGCTGCGATACACCCGCTGTGTCTGCGGATCCTCCTCGGTCGCAGCGACCTGAGCCAGATACTCCAGACCGATGCTGCGGTAGATCTCGGCGATGGCCGCGCGCTTGTCGGCATCGGTGACAATCAGCCACCGCCAATCCTGCGCGTTGCTCGCCGTGGGTGCCTGCATCGCCACCTGCAGGCATTCCAGGATTACCTCACGGCTCACCGGCCGGGTGAGATCAAGTCGTTTGCGCACCGCCCGGGTCGTGGTGAGCAATTCGTCGACCGCCGCGATGTCCACTCTGTCCTCTCAGAGGTCGATCGCGCAGGACTGATCGACGCCCAGCACTGTCAGCGAGCGACCCAGGCCGAGGAACACCGCCAAACACAGTGTCAGATCAAGGATTTCCGGATCGGTGAAAGATTCGTGCAGTCGATCGACGAACGCGTCGTCGATCGATCCATGGTCACTTGCGAAGCGTTCGGCGTACTCGATGGCAAGACGTTGCCGCGGCGTGTACCCGGGGTAGGTCGCGTACGCAGCGACGTTCGCGTAGAGCTCCGGTGCGACGCCCGCCTCGAGCACCGAGGGTGCCCGAAAGTCCGAACATGCCACACAGTCGTTGATCTGCGCGATCCGCATCCTGGCCAGTTCGCGCTCTTCCGGCGGCAAGATGCTCTGTTCGTAAGCCCCCCGGATCATCCGTTCAACCATGTCGCCCAGCGGCGGCCGCAGTGTCCAAATCATCGCGGCCTCACCACCGGGGCCGTCTGGCACATCAATCCGGGCCATGAGAGCGAGCAAACCAGACGTTCGGTTGAACTGTCCAGATCGGAGATTCGTGGACAGTAGGGTGCGTCCGGATTACCGTCCGGTAAGCGGAACTGTTGCACGGTGCAGCACGCGCTTGGGAGGTCTCGGCATGCTTTTCATGCACGAGGTACACAAGGTGCGGGGACGCGCCGAGGACGATTTCGAAGCCGCGTTTCGAGACGGCTGGATGACCGCACTTGGCGCCGGACCCGATGCCCGGCTGCTCTGGTACGCCAACCACGCCCACGGCAGCGGCCCGGCCTACACCGTCGTCACCGTGACCGCGGTTCGCGACGGAGCGGCGTGGGAGCGTCTGGCGTTGCGGATTCAGAAGGGCGATCTGCGGCAGTGGATGCGCCAACTCGACGAGCTTCGCCATGACGTCGAGGCCAAGCTCTTGATGGCGCTGCCCTGGTCGCCGCTTCAGGATGTGCCGTTCGGCGAGATGCCTGTCGATGGACGGGAACACGAGTTGAGCCTCTACATGGAGGACACCATGTGGCCCTACGAGGACAAGTTCACCGAATACATCGACCGCTGCGGTGAGGTGTATTCCAAGAGCCTTGACGCGCCGGCTGCATTGTTGACCATCCAAGCCGCGTTCCAGCCGGCCCTGGGCAGCCACCTGCGCCGTGAAGTAGTGCTGATGCAGCGCATCCGGCAGCCGGAGGGACTGCTGAACCTCCTTCGAACCGAAATCCCGCCGGAATACCGCGCGCCGGGAACGTGGATGTACGACGCTTTGGACCTGCGCGATCAGTGGACCAGCAGGCTGCTTCGGACCTCGTCGTGGTCACCGCTGTACTGAGCGGCCGATGAACACCGGCACGATCATCGACACCGCCGCGGCCGGCGATCCCGACCGCGTCGCACTGATCATCGGCGACCGCACGATCAGCTACGGCGCACTGGCGACAGCCGTCGATCGGTGTGCTGCCGGGCTAGCGGCTAACGGGGTAATAGCCGGAAGCCGCGTCGCCGTGGTCGACGGCGGCAGCCTGCTGTCGATCGCATCGGTGCTCGGCGCCGCGCGCATCGGCGCGGCCGCGGCGCTGATGAACCCGGCGCTCACCCCATCCGAGTTGCGAGCCCTGCTGCGCAATGCGGGCTGCGTTTCAGTGGGCGTTGCCGGTGAGCCGTATGCCGATCAACTGCGTGAAGCGGGAGCGACCAAGACACTGACGCCTGCCGATCTATTTGGCGGCGAACTGCTTTCGCCGGTGCCGGCCGCCGAGGATGTTGCCGACCGCGACGCCTTGGTGTTGTTCACCAGCGGGACAACCGGACTCCCGAAGGCCGTCGGAATCAGCAGCGCACAATTGACGGCGCGAATCCGGGGGATTGGCGCGCCGTTTCGCGCGGGCGCGGCGCCCGTAGTCGGGATGATGTGCGTCCCGTTCTTCCATGTCGGCGGCTCGCTGGGGCTGCTTGGCAGCCTCTATTCGGGCAATACGTCGGTTGTGCAGGACCGGTTCGACGCCGGGCAGTGGCTGCGGTTGGTGCAGGAGCATCGGGTACGCACCGCGTTTCTGGTGCCGACGATGCTCCAGCGCATTCTCGACCATCCCGACTTCACCGGCACCGACCTGAGCTCGCTGGTGGCCATCGCCTATGGGGCCGCGGCCGCGCCCGTCGCATTGGTACGCCGCGCCATGGCCGCGCTGCCACATGTGTTGTTTGCCAACGTATTCGGCCAGACGGAGACACTCGGCGCCTATACGACGTTGTCGCCGGAGGATCACTGCGACCTCAATCGGGTGGGATCGGTTGGTAAGCCGTTGCCGGGAGTCGAAGTGCGAGTGGTGGATCCGGACACAGGAGGCGACGTCGAGACTGGACGCGTCGGCGAGTTGTGGGTGAACACCAGCCAAAACGTCAGCGAAGGCTGGCTGCATACCGGTGATCTCGCTCGCCAAGATGCGGATGGCTACATCTATCCCAGCGGCCGGCTGAGCCCGATCGAGGTCGAGGAAGCACTGCGCGCCCACCCGGCGGTCGCCGACGTGGCGGTCGTCGGAATCAGCGACGACGAGATGGGCCAGCGGGTAGGAGCGGCCGTGGTGGCGCGCCTTCCCGTCACGCTCGAGGAGCTGCGCTCGCATTGCCGCAATCGCATCGCCTATTTCAAAGCACCGGAGCGGCTGATGATCGTCGACCACATCCCCTACAGCGAGACCGGCAAGGTCAATCGCCGTCAGCTCGCCGCACTGATCGCCGACCACAGCTGAGCAGAGGAGCCCACGTGCTGTTCCTTCACGAGACCCACCAGGTCGTCGGCGCACGCGAGGACGACTTCGAGGCGGCCTACCGCGAGGGCTGGATGCCCACGCTCGCACAGCAAGACGACGCTCGGCTGCTCTGGTACACCAACCACGCGCACGGATCAGGAGCGGCGTACAACGTCGTGACGATCACCGGCATTGCCGACGGCACAGCGTGGGAGAGGCTGGCGCGGCGGGCACAATCCGGCGATCTGGCGCCGTGGATGCGCGAGCTGGACAACCTGCGTCACGAGGTCACCGGAAAGATCCTGCTGCCGGTCGAGTGGTCGCCCCTACAGGACGTGGACCTGACGACCGTTCCCACGGACGGCGCAACGCATCCGCTGAGTTTGTTCATGGAAGACACCGGTTGGCCGTACGCCCCGCTCGACGAGTACATCCGCTCGTGGGATGAGATCTACTACCGGGTGCTGTCCAAGGCGCCACCCGGCAGAAGGGTGCTCGAGATCCAGGCCTGCTTTCAGGTGGCGCACGGCAGCCACAAACGCCGAGAAGCGATGCTGTGGCAGAAGATTGACGCGACCAACGACTACGCAGCGCTGTTGCATCTGCTGACTACTGACATCCCGGCCGAGCACCGCGGACCCGGAACTTACATGTTCGACGCCTTGAAATACCGCGACCAATGGCAGAGCCGACTGCTGCGGACCTCCCCCTGGTCACCGCTTTACTGATGCAGGATTTCCGCCGCGCCGCGGACCATGTCCGCCACGATGTCAGCGGCCGGGCGAACGTCGTGGATGAGTCCCACCGCCTCACCGATGAGTATCGCGGCCGCGTCGAAATCCTCTGCAGCGACAGCTTTTTCGAAGATCTCGATCGCTTCGGGCAACGACGCCGACAGTAGCGCCTCGTTCCCGTGCCAGGTGTCGAGGAAGGAGTTACCCAGCGCGCGCTCGTTGTATTCGGCGGGCCAATCCAGTTGCCGCACAGCGTCATAGACCTGAGTGCGATAGGTGTCGTCCCCTCCTGCCTGCACGGCCCGCTGCTGCGCTCGCGGCGAGCCCAACGCCTCTGGAGTTGCCCAAAACCTCGTGCCCACCAGCGCACCGTCGGCACCCAGCGCCAACGCCGCCGCAAGTCCACGCCCGTCGGCAATACCGCCCGCCGCCAACACCAGCGTTTCAGGCGAGCGTCCGGCGACGTTGTCGACAACCTCGGGAACCAGAGTGAATGTCGCGCGGACACTCC
>DAIODV010000041.1:0-15423 GCA_036746615.1 Mycobacterium sp. | reverse complement strand
CGGCATGGCACCGAGGTGGTGCACGCCGACATCACCACCTGGGTCACCCCGAACACGCGCCTTCCCTAACTGATGCGGGAGCGGTGTAATTGACGGACAAGACCATGCAACCGACAACCGTCGCCGCCACACTGATCGCGTCAGCCACGTTGCTGATGAGCAGCACACCGCTGGCCCACGCCGATCCCCAAGACGACGCTTACTTGAATGAGCTTGGCGCGCACGGCATCACCCACTATCCGTCGGCCACACTGATAAAGGCCGGCCACCTGGTCTGCGCGTACGAATCCGCCGGCGCAGCACCTTGGCAGACGCAGAACGGCCTGATGGGAGACGGTATCGCGCCGCAAGACATTGATGCGGTGGTCAATGCTGCGACGAGCGCGTTCTGCCGCCCGGGCTAGGTGTGCACCAGGTAAGTCCCGTGCCCGCGGCGCACCAATCCTCGGCGAAAGTAGTCACGACCTTCCCTTCAGCGATGCCCAGAACGCGCACTGGTGTGCTTCCTCGAAGTTGGTGATAACGCGGGTGTTGCCGGGCCGCAACGACATCCAGGAACTCCTGCCTGGCTCGCCGCTTTTGGTAGGCCAGACGGGCTGACCGGTGGCCTTCGGCGCGCCGTCGGTGACGAAATGACTCCAGTAGCTGATCATCTGGTCGGACAGCATCCGCTGCGCCGCATCAAAGTTGGGTGCGCCGCCGACTTTGAACAGGTACCGCAGCTCCAACGAGTGGCTAGCGCCAACCGGAAAGGGCGCGTGCCGCAGCGGAGTTGGCGCTGGCGCATGCGGGTCGTCAAACTCATAGGCATACACCGGCGCCCCTGCACCGCTGAGCGAATCGGCCAATCGGTCGGCGACGCAAGAGAACACACCATCGGTGAGCGCCGCCGAGTAGGCAAGCGAGGCGTCCCCGCCATAGTGATCCGGCGGGTAATGCGCCACCACCGCCGCGCCGTCGGCGCCGAAGATGTCCGCGAGCAAGCGAGGGTATTCGCCCGCTTCGATGCCCCGGCCCAACTTCAAGTACCGCAGCGCCGCGAACAGGGTGAACTCGTCGTGGTTGACGCCGATCAGCACCGGAACTCGCGCGGCCCGACCGGCGGCGAACGCCGCAACGGGCCCATCCGGCAAAACCGCAGTACCGGTGACCGGGCCGGAGAGCGCGTCGGAGTCCCCGATGAAGACGTACCAAGGCGGACGATCAAGCGCGGACGCCGGCAGCGCGCGCAGGCACGCCGCGGTGCTCGCGGGATGGCGGCACCCGCTCGACGCCGCCCAATCCAGGCTGCCGCGCTGCCCGGTCGCGAGGTCGGCCTGCGCCTGGCATGGCGCGCTTTGAATGATTGCCGCCCGGAACAACCCAACCGACCCGGGCGCCACCAGGTGATCGCACACCGACATGCCACCCGCGGACTCGCCGGCGATCGTCACTTTGTGCGGATCGCCGCCGAAATCGGCGATGTGATCACGCACCCATCGCAACGCCGCCTGCTGGTCGGCGAGCCCATAGTTTCCGACGTCGGCCGCCGGGCCGAGCGACGGGTGAGCCAAAAACCCCAGCGCCCCCAGCCGGTAGTTAATCGTGACGACGACGATGTGCCCCTTCGCCGCGAGCCAACGCGAGTTGTAGATGTCGCCGCTGCCGTTGACAAAGCCTCCGCCGTGGATCCACACCATGACCGGGCGCTTCCCACTGCCGTGCCCAGGCGCCGGCGTCCACACGTTGAGGGTCAGGCAGTTTTCGCTGGTCGGTTTGCCCACGTGGGGATTTGGTCCGGTGTCCTGCATGCACTGCGGCCCTGCTTTAGTGGCGTCCAGCATCCCCGGCCACTTCGCCGCCGGCCGCGGCGGCTGCCAGCGCAGCGGGCCAACAGGCGGTGCTGCATACGGAATACCTTGAAACACACGGTAATCCGCGGCGGCCATACCTCGCATCAGGCCCATCGAGGTGCGCACAACGCCGGCATCCAGCGGGCCGGCATAAGCCGGCTCTGACTTCATCGACGTGATGCCGCCGCCGCAGGCCGCCGCCGCCATTGCCGCCACCAGGCAAGCGGCTATCGATCGACGAAAACCGCTCCCCGGTAAGCGCCGATCACGGATACTGGAAAACCTGACACGTGTCAAAAAGTCACGCGAACCAGTAAGAAGGCCGATGAGCACACCAATCATTGACGAAGCTGCGAAGGTATTCGCTGATCCGACATCTTATGCCGACGAACCACGGCTACATGCAGCGTTAACTCATCTGCGCGCCCACGCGCCGGTTTCGCTGGTCGACTGTCCGCCCTATCGACCGTTCTGGGCGATCACCAAACACGCCGACATCATGGAGATCGAGCGTGCCAATGAGTTATTCATCAATGAGCCGAGGCCACTTTTGGCCACCGCCGACGCCGACGATTTCGCGCGCGAACAGCTAGACGCGGGAATGGGGCTGCGCACCCTGATCCACATGGACGACCCGCAACACCGGGTGGTGCGCGCGATCGGCGCGGATTGGTTTCGCCCGAAGGCAATGATGGCCACAGGCAACGAGTGCGACTTCGTCCAGGAGGTTGCCGTCAACTACCCGCTCTACGTGATCATGTCGCTGCTCGGCTTGCCCGAATCTGATTTTCCCCGGATGCTCAGGCTCACCCAGGAATTGTTCGGCGGCGACGACGACGAATTCCGGCGCGGCACCACGCTCGAGGAGCAACTGCAAATTCTGCTCGATTTCTTCGGCTACTTCACCTCGCTGACCGCGTCGCGCCGCGAGCATCCGACAGACGACCTCGCCTCGGCGATCGCCAACGCCCGCGTCGACGGCGAGCCACTGTCCGACGTCGACACCGCGTCGTACTACGTCATCATCGCGACAGCTGGTCACGACACCACCAGCGCAACGATCGCCGGTGGCCTGCATGCGCTGATCGAAAATCCGGATCAGCGAAACCGCCTGTGCGACAACCCCGATTTGATGCCGCTGGCGACCGAGGAAATGATCCGCTGGGTGACCCCGGTCAAGGAGTTCATGCGCACGGCCACCGCCGACACCACGGTGCGCGGAGTCCCGATCGCCGAGGGCGAGTCGGTGTATCTGTCCTACGTCTCCGCGAACCGCGACGAAGAGGTGTTCGACGATCCATTCCGCTTCGACGTCGGCCGTGATCCGAACAAGCACTTGGCATTCGGGTACGGCGTGCATTTCTGCCTGGGCGCCGCGCTTGCACGCATGGAGGTCAGCAGTTTCTTCAGCGAGCTACTGCCGCGGTTGAAATCCATTGAGCTGAACGGAAATCCGGAACTAATCGCGACGACGTTTGTCGGCGGCCTCAAGCACCTGCCGATTCGTTACGAGCTTCGTTGAGCTCGTGCGCTGCACGTGCAGAAATCCGTCCACGGCGGCTGTCGCGCATTCGCGGTAGTCGAAGTCGGGCAGCGTAGACAGCCGGCCCAACACCACCGGGCCGATCAGTAGCGCGATCGCGCGGGTGCGGTCGATGTCGCCCAGCTCGGCAGCTTCTGGGCTATCGAAGATGGCGTCGAACGGCGCCGCGTATTGCTGGGCGATGCGCTCCCGAAGCGTGCTGATCGCCGAGCTGTCGGCCGTGCGGGTGCGATCGGATTCGGGCAACTGCTCCAAGTCCCGCCCCAGCGCCAGCCAACTCATCGCGGTCAGCATGCCCGGAGCCTCGGCGATCGACTGTCCAAATCCCAGCACCACGGCGATCAGGCGGTCACGCAGCGGGCCGGTATCGGATGGCATCGGCGCCGGCGATATCAGACTGTTGAAAGCCGCTGCCAGCAAATCGTTTCCGCTCGGGAAGTGGCGATACAAAGTGGCCCGAGCTACGTTGGCACCACGGGTGACCGCGTCGACGGTCACCGCGCTTGGACCACCAGAGCGAAGCAGCGCGGTGGCCGCTTCCAGCAACCGCGCCCGAGAACGTGCCGGCCGCGGGTCGGTCTTGTCGGTGATGTAGACCACCTCCGTGTTTAGCAACAAGACTGTCCGTCTACTAACGAGACTGCTAGTCTCCAAAATTGCTCGTCGCCGAAAGGAGACGCATCGCCATGGTCGATACGCTCATCCGACCTGACCAGCGTAACCAAGCGACTGCGGGGCTCGGTTCGAACCGGGCACGAATCTGGACCATGGTCGTGGCCTGCATGGGCGTGACGCTGGTGATCGCGTCGATGGTCGCGCTGAACACCGCGCTTGGCGACATCGCGGTCGCCAGCTGCGCAACGCAGTCGCAGCTGACCTGGATCGTGGACTGCTACTCGGTGGCCCTGGCTTGCCTGTTGCTACCGGCCGGGGCCATCGGCGACCGCTACGGCCGCCGCGGCGCGTTCCTCATCGGCCTGGCGACATTCGCGGTTGCATCGCTGGCGTCGACGTTGTTCACCAGCCCGTGGCAGCTCATCGTGGCCCGCGGTGTGGCCGGTGTCGGAGCGGCGTTCATCATGCCCGCGACACTGTCACTGCTGACCGCCACTCACCGCGAAGACCAGCGCGCAAAGGCCACCGGGATTTGGGCAGGCGTCGCCGGGTGCGGTGCGGTCATCGGCATGCTCGGCTCCGGAACACTGCTGCACTTTTGGTCGTGGCGATCAATCTTCTTGGCCTTCGCGGGTTTTGCGCTGCTGATCTTCGTGCTCGCGTGCACGGTGTCGTCCTCACGCGACGACGAGGCCGCCCCGCTAGATTGGGCGGGAGCGGCGTTAATCGCAGGCGCGGTAGCCGTTTTCGTGTTCGGTGTACTCGAAGCACCCACCCGCGGGTGGACTCATCCGCTGGTCTACGGGTCGATGAGCGTCGGGGCGGCACTGGCTGCGGCATTCGGATTCGTCGAGGCGCGACTGCGCCATCCCCTGCTGGACGTTCGGTTGTTCCGCCGCCCGGACTTCGCGACAGGCTCTGCCACGATCACCGTGTTTTTCATGGCCATGTTCGGATTCTTTTTCGTCATCATGCAATACATCCAGCTGGTCATGGGTTACAGCGCCATCCAGACCGCGTTCGCGCTGAGCCCGCTGATGGCGCCGATGCTGACGTTGTCGGTGCTGTCCCCGTGGTATCTGCCGCGAATGGGCCTTCGGCTGGTGGTGTTCCTCGGGTTGCTGCTCATCTCGGCCGGGTTCCTGTGGATGCGGGTTCTGCAGCTCGACTCGCCGTACTGGGACATGGTGTGGCCGCTGCTCGTGATGAGCACCGGCATCGGATTCTGCACCGCGCCAAGCACGTTAGCGATCATGACGGCAGTTCCCGACGGCAAGCAGGGCGTGGCCTCAGCGGTCAACGACACCACCCGTGAAGTCGGTGCCGCACTTGGCATCGCGCTGGCCGGGTCCATCCTGGCGGCGCGATACGCCCACGTTCTCACCCCACATCTCACGGCCTACCCCGGGCCGGTGCGTGCCCCGGCGTCGCATTCGCTGGCCCAGGCGTTGGAAGTCTCCAAATCGCTTGGCCCGCAGGGCAGTCAACTCGCCGGACTGAGCCAGGCCGCATTCCTGCAGGCGATGGAATCCTCGCTGCTGGTACTGGGTCTGATCATCGCGGTAGCAGCGCTGGCGATCGGCGCGTGGGCGCCGGGCCGCGACGGCCAACAACTGCGTGTGGTCCGACGACTTACCTCGCTGCGACGAACTGCGCCGCCCGGTGGCCGAGCATTACGATGCTGGCGTGCGGGCCGCGGCTGGTGATGCTTGGCAAGACCGAGCCGTCGATCACCCATAAACCGTCGATACCGTGCACCCGGCATTGGTGATCCCCGACCGCTCCCGGATCGTCCGCGGCGCCCATCGGGGCTGTTCCGCACAGATGCTGTGACGTCGACCATGCGGGTTCGCCGACTTCGGTTGTCGGACCCGCTATTTCGCGAGCCAACTCGCAGCCCCGTCGCAAGGCGTCGACATCGGCGGGTTCACTGTCGTAGCGATGCTCGATTCGCGGTGGCACATGAGGGTCGGCGGAAACCAGCGTAATGCGACCACGTGCCCGCGGCGCCATGAGCGCTACACCGATGTGTGGCCAGTCCGGATGGCCCGCGGTGCCGTCGCCGACCATCGCCACGAAACCTCCGGTATACGGCCGTATCTCGATGTCATCAGAAGTGCTGAGCACCACTTCGAGCACCGGCCGGTCGGGAGCGACTTCCCAGGTGGTCGGCAATACCCATTCAGGATGGTCGCTGCAGGCCATTCCGACCGGCAAGGCGGCCACGACGCCGACCCCGGCAACGCGTAGCGCAGCCTCGTCACCTATGCCGGAAAGCATTAGCAGATACGCTGATTCGATTGCTCCTGCGGATAACACAATCCGATCGGCGGTAACGGTGATCGGACCTCCCGGCCCGACGGCGTCGACGCCAACGACGCGATTGCCGGAGAAGCGCAGCCGCACCGCTCGGGTTCGGGTCAGCACCGAGAGGTTCGCTCGATTCAAGGCTGGCCACAGATACGCCGCACCCGGACCGGAACGCATACCGTCAACGACGTTGAGCGGGACGGCACCGATTCCCGTCGGTAGCGCGGAGGCAGTCCCCACATCGTTGAGATCCGTTATCCACGCGAAACCGGCCTGTTGCGCTGCCGCTACGAAAGATGCTGTGCTGCCAACAATTTCGTGAGTTCGCCGCACCGCAATGGGGCCGGCGTCGCCATGATCCGGGCCGGTGAAATCCAAGTCATTCTCGATAGCCCGGAAGTGGGCGATGACGTCTGACCACGTCCAGCCGGGCACCCCGTAGCCGTCGAAGTCTCGTGGCAAACCGCGGCAGAAGTATCCGCCGTTGACAGCACCGGAACCGCCGATCGTCGCGCCACGCATGATCGTGATCTGGCGAGCCGGCCGCTCGGTCAGTTGCGTCTCATAGCGCTGGACGAGTGGGCTGGCGGCACCGATCGGCAGCCGCAACCCGTTGGTCGTCTCGGCCCGCAGTGCTGGATCCGCGAGCCCAAGCCCCGCCTCTAATACAGTTACAGCACAATCCGGATCAGATGAAAGCTGCTCTGCGACAACAGATCCCGCGCTCCCAGCACCGATGATCAGCACATCGCTGTGCAGCGCAGCTGCAGTCAGGGGTCAGACTCGAATCTGCGGCTTAAGCGGGCCGATGTTGCGTTCCCGCACCACGCCGTACCAGAGTCCGAGGCCATACGCGAGGTCGTCGAGGCGTTTGAGCACCAAGTAGGTCAGCAGCCCGATTGGTTTGGCATCTTCATCGGCGGAGCGCCGTCGGCTGGCCCAGTCGACCACCCCGTCGGCGACTGCTGCGATCAGCACGACGCGGCGGGCAGGACGGAACACGATGGCGGCCAGCAAGGCAAGGGGCCAATAATGCCGGCAGAGTGCCGAGGCCAGTTGCATCGCAGCCGACCATAGGCCGCGGGCCGCCACCGCCAGCACGTCGGTGATCTGGGTGTCCGCATCTTGCAATGTTCTCGCGATGCGACGACCGGTCAGCGCCGCCAGGAACAGCGATGCCAGATAGCCGAAGCTCGACCCGATGGCCATCAGGATCCACGCCGCAAGTGCCCAACCCGATATCATCAGCGGCGCGATCTTATCCGGGTGTCGCACCGACAACGGCGCAGCCGAACCGCCGTAAAACGCCTTGCGCGCAATCCAATCCCGCAATTGCGTGCGATGATCGTGTCCCACCTGAGCGATCGGCTCGTAACGCAGCCGAGCCCCGGCCTCGACGAGCCGCCAGCACAGATCGACGTCCTCACCCGAGCGCAGCGTCTCATCGAATCCGTGGATTTCGCGAAGTCTGGCTGTCCGGCAGATGATCGCCGCGCTGGGCACGTAGGAGACGCTGGTGTACGGGATGACCGGGGCTTCGCGCTGGCCGAGATCCAGCGATGAGCGCACTGCCTCGTAGCGGGCTACCAGATGGTCGGTCTGGGCCAGGCCGACGATTCGCGGCGCCACCAGAGCGACGGTGGGGTCAGAGAAATGGCCGAGCAGCGCTTCTAGCCAGCCGCGCCGCGGTACTACGTCGGAGTCCAAGAACGCGACGAAGTCAGACTTGCAAGCGGCAAGACCGGTGTTGCGGGCAGCCGCGGGTCCTTTGCTTTGGGTATGCCGCAGCACCTCGATGTCGCAGTGCGGCCCGGCAATGTCGTCTCGCTCAATCGGTGTGGATGAGGCGTCGTCGATGACGATGATGCGCAAGCCACGCAATGAGGTGACCAATCGTCGTAAGCCATATGGGTTGTCCCGCACCGGGATTACGACGGTGACGTCACGGTGTGACGGGCCGCCCGCGGGCCGCGGGTGCGCTACCGTCGCGTCCAGCAGGGTCCGGGCCAGCTCCGCGCTCACCTCGTCGTGGACCTTGAGACGGCCGTCGGCGAGCATGTCCTGAGCGGTCGGCGCCAGCCGCAGCAACCGGGTGGGCGAGCCGCCGAGCAACGCGGAGCCCTGGCCGAGCACCCTGACCCGCCGGTCGACTTGAACAGCAAACCCATCCGGTAACCGCGTCTGGGTCATGTGAGCATCCCGTCGGCAGCGGGCGTCCACCGCCGGACCCGGCTCAGGCAGTCGTCGACCATTTCCGCCAGCATCCGCTCCCCCTCCGCGGCGGTGGCGGTGGTCGGGTCGCCCAATACTCCGACCTCGCTGACCGCCGCGACCCCGCCCCGGCGCATCGATGGCAGCAGATCGGACAGCGGTGCGCCGTTACCCGCACGCCACCGGTCGGTGAGCACGTCGGCGGGCGAAATATGCAGCAATAGCGAAGTTTCAGCGTGTCCAGCGTGGGCGTCGGCGCCGGCCACGGCACAGGGGCACCACCCGGCATCACGCCCTTCCGACCGGAGCAGGCCCACCGCGTCGGCCAGCGCCCTGACGTTGCCGCCATGGCCGTTGATGAAAAGCAGTCGCTGCGCCCAACAGGTAGCCGACCTGCCGTACTCCACCAGCAGCGCCGTCAGGGCCTGCGTGCCGATCGAGATGGTTCCGGGGAAGCTTTGGTGCTCGCCGCTGTCGCCGTAGGCGATGGCCGGCGCCGCCATCCAATGCAGCGCGGCGTCGTCGGACAAGCGGGCGGTGACTTCGCGGGCGACGGCTGTCGCGATCCTGGTATCGGTGTCCAGCGGCAGGTGGGGGCCATGCTGTTCGGTCGATCCGACCGGTATGGTGACGCCCAACGACATGGCTTGGAGCTGGCTCGACGTCGAGCCCCCAAGTTCAGCGAGGACTGCCACCCGGTGATGGTAGGACGAATTCACCTGTCGTGCATCGATTGTTGGCGCTCTCGAAAAATTTTTTGCCGCTGATGGTTCAGAAAACCCGGTCACCGTCGCCACGTCCGCCACGTGAGTATCAAAATACCCGCTGGTCTCGCACGCGCGATGGCTAGCCTCCGCCCGGTGCGGGTGGGGGCACCCCGAGCGCTCTGGCAAAGCCCGGCGGCACCAGGATGTCGTCCCGGTTGAGGTCGTGCACCGACGCGCGGCCCAGTCCCATCAACGCGGAGTCGATGCCGCCGCGAAGGATGTCGAGCACGTTCTCGACACCTGGCTGCCCGGCGGCCGCGAGGCCCCACAAGTAGGCGCGGCCGATCATCACCGCACGGGCTCCCAATGCCAGCGCCTTCACGACGTCGCTGCCGCGGCGGATACCGCCGTCCAGCAACACCTCGATCTGGTCGCCGACGGCGTCGACAACAGCCGGCAGCGCACGGATCGACGCGGGCGTTCCGTCAAGGTTGTTGCCACCATGGTTGGACACCGAAATTGCCGAAACCCCAGCATCCACAGCCCTTTTGGCGTCGTCCACCCGCATCACGCCTTTGAGCATGAACGGGCCGCCCCACAGCTCGCGCAGCCAGGCGATGTCATCCCAGGTTGGCGGCGGCGTCGACATCCACTCGCCGTACGCGGCGAAGAACGGCGGCCCGGGTTCGCCCCGCGGCGCCTGGTTGGGCACTCGTAGGTCCGGCGGCCGCAGCGTCTTGCCGAACCGCCACAGCCAGCCCGGGCGAGTAATCACTTGCGGGGAAAGCTTCAGCATGGTCCGCAGGTTCATCTGCTCCGGGATCGCGGGGCTACCCCAGTCGCGTCCGTGCGAGAACGACCAGTCGGTGGTCGCGATCAAACCCACCGCGCCGGCCTCCCTCGCCCGCTCGACGCGCTGCGCGATCGCTTCTCGCCCCCCGAGCCAGTACACCTGGAAGAACAGCTTGGGATTGGCGGCGATGACTTCTTCGATCGGTTTACTGGCGAACGACGACAAGCCCATCGCCGTGCCGCGCGCCGCCGCGGCCCGAGCGACCGCAACTTCACCGTCCGGATCGACGGCCTGCACGCCGGTCGGCGAGCTGACCACCGGAAGCGAAATCTATTGACCCATCACGGTTGTCGAGAGGTCGCGCTTTTCGATGGCGCCGACGACGTGGGGGGCGAAGCCGAGCTCGCTGAACGCCTCGACATTGTCCGAGACGGTCAGCCCCTTCTCGCTTGCGGCGACCAGCGCGGCATACGCCGATTTCGGCAGCCGCCGCTTCGCGCGTTGCTGCGCGATGGCGACGGTCTCGAACCAGACGTCACGAGCCACGGCTACACCGGGCTTTCATTGCAGAGCCGCTTCGGCATGGTCAGTGTCAGCGGCACCGGTCCGCTGCTCCGCCGTCCGTGCGAATGGTCACCCGCGGGTCGCGGTTTGTCACGCTCTAGCGCCAGTGCCGATGTGCCATAGCCCTGCACGCACTCCGGGTCGGGGCCGTCGATCGGCAGGCCGGTGAAGAACTTTGCCGCCATGCAACCGCCCCGGCAGCTGTCGTAATGCCCACAGCTTCCGCACGCGCCCGCCGACTGCGGCTCACGGAGCTCCTGGAACAGCGGCGCGTTCTTCCACACATGGTCAAACCCGCCGTCGGACAACACATTTCCGGCCAGGAAGCGGTCGTGAATGGCGAAGGGACATGCATACACATCGCCGACCGGGTCGATCAGGCACACCACCCGCCCGGCTCCGCACATGTTCAGACCGGCCAGCGCGCCGGGCTCGCCGAGTCCGGACAGGTGGAAGAAGGAATCACCGGTCAGCACCCGCTCACCCTTGGCGACCAGCCAGTCGTAAAGCCGGACCTGCTGATCGGCGGTTGGGTGCAGCTCATCCCAGACGTCGGCGCCACGACCTGACGGCCGCAGCCGGGTGATGCGCAGTGTGGCACCGTAACGGCTTGCCAGCGAAGCGAATTCATCGAGCTGGTCGACGTTGTGGCGGGTCACGACCACGGAGATCTTGGCGTCTGAAAACCCTGCCGCGGCAAGGTTTTCCAGCGCACGGATTGCCATCGCGTAGGACCCGGCACCACGGACGGCGTCATTGACTTCTGCGGTCGCGCCGTCAAGTGAGATCTGGACATCGACGTAGTCGCTTGCGGCCAACCGGGCGGCCACCCCGGGCGTGATCCGAACCCCGTTGGTGGAGAACTTCACCCCCACGTGGTGAGCGGTGGCGTAGTCGACCAGCTCCCAAAAGTCCGGCCGCACAGTCGGTTCGCCGCCGCCGATGTTGACGTAGAACACCTGCATGCGTTCGAGCTCGTCGATAATGTCCTTGCAGGCCTGGGTGGACAGCTCGCGCGGATCACGTTTGCCCGACGACGACAGGCAGTGCACGCACGCCAGGTTGCACGCGTAGGTCAGCTCCCACGTCAGGCAGATGGGCGCGTCCAACCCATGTTCGAACTGCTCGATCAGTCGCGGCACAGGGGCGCTCATGCGGGCACCAACATGTTGGAACCGGCCAGCACGCCCAGCGCATGCAGATAGGGCGCCTGTCCGTCGTCCTCAACTCCTGCGGCGCGGAACGCGGCGCGAACGTCGGGATGGTCGGCCAGCGATTGCACCACCGCAAGGATGGTGCGGTTCTTGAGGAATGACAGTTTGCGGGTGCCGAAGTGATACAACAGCGCGCCGAATGGCTCCGGTCGCACCGCCACCTGCGGATGCAACCGCCAGGCGAGTTCGGGATCGAACCCGCCCGGCGCGGGGGCGGCCACGATCAGTAGACCCCGCACATCCCATCGATGGACACCTCTTCAACCAAGGTCTCGGTGACGAGCTCGGTGTCGGCGTCAGTCTGCTGGTTCGGCTCCATGACGTTGCCTTTCGTTATTAGGGTCTCGACAAGTCGCGTCGATCTGATGACAATCTTGGTCAGGATATGGCATCGAGTGCCAAAATGGAAGGGCGGGGTTCGGATGCTGGAGCAGGCGCGGGTCGGCAGGCGCCGTTCCACGACCCCGCAGCACATCACCGACGTTGCCTTGCGACTGTTCGACGAGAGCGGCTTCGCCGATGTGAGCGTCGACGATGTCGCAGAAGCCGCGGGCATCGCCCGTCGCACCGTGTTTCGTTACTACGCCTCCAAGAACGCGATCCCGTGGGGAGACTTTGACGCTCACCTGACGCACTTGCGAGAACTTTTGGACGATGTCGATCCGGCGATGCCGATGGGCGAGGCGCTGCGCGCTGCGCTGCTGGCGTTCAACACATTTGACGAGTCGGAAACCATCCGACATCGGCAGCGAATGCGGGTGATCCTGCAAACCGCGGAACTGCAAGCGTATTCGATGACGATGTATGCCGGGTGGCGACAAGTAATCGCCGAGTTCGTGGCGCGGCGATCTGGCGCTCGAATCAGCGACCTGCTGCCGCAAACCGTTGCGTGGATGATGCTTGGCGTCGCACTCAGTGCCTACGAGTACTGGCTGGACGACGAATCCGTCTCATTGCCAGAGGCTCTCGGGGATTCGTTCGACGTCGTCCGCGCGGGCCTGGACGAGCTGGAACGCAATGAGCCCCGATAACCGCATGCTGCGGTCTCTTCGACTGCAAGGCCAGATCTGTGCCGGCATGGGCTCGCCGATGTACGGCGACGTATTGGAGCGGGTAGCCGCCGACGTGGAAGCGGGCGGCGTCTTCGCCGTCATTCTGGCCGGCCACGAAGACGACGCCGGGCGGCTGGCGCTGCCACTGCGGCTGCTTGGTGGGCTGCACCGGCTGGCACTCGACGACCGCGTTCCTGCGCTACGCCGTTGGTATCCGAGCACGGGCGGGCAGTGGGATGCCCAGGCCGGTTGGCCCGACATCGCGCTCGCCGCTTCCGAGCACGCCGAGGAGTTGCGCGCCGCGCTGGATCAGCCGCCACAAACCAACGAGGTGGGCCGCTCTGCCGCGCTGATCGGTGGCCTGCTGATTCTTGATCGCCAATTCGCGTTACCTGTCCGGCTTTTCGAGATCGGGTGCAGCGCCGGTTTGAACCTGCGGGCCGACTATTACCGCTATCGCTATCCGGGCGGCCAGTGGGGTCCGGCCGATTCGCCGGTGACCATCGACGACGCGTGGCTGGGCCAACCGCCGGCAGCTACGGACCTGCGGATCGTAGAACGTCATGGCTACGACATCGCGCCGCTGGACGCCACGAGCCACGACGGCGAAGTGACACTGCTGAGCTACGTCTGGCCCGATCAGCCCGCAAGGCTGGATCGCTTGCGCGGCGCGATAGCCATTGCCCGGCGAGTCCCGGCGCCGTTGCATCTCAGCAATGCCGTCGAGACCGTCGCGGGCTTGTCCGTCGTCACCGGCGCGTTGACCGTGCTGTGGCATTCCATTATGTGGCAATACCTTTCGGCAGACGACCAGGCCGCCGTGAAGGCCGGTATCGAAGCGCTGGGAGCCAAGGCGCGAGCCGACGCACCGTTCGCCCATCTGATGTTGGAGCCGCAGCGGCGAACACCGGACTCTCCGGTGGAGTTCGCGGTTCGTGCCCGCTTCTGGCCGGGTGGTGACGACACGTTGCTGGGCACATGCTCGCCGCACGGGCCGCCGGTCACTTGGGAATAGCCGGAGAGGCCAGGAACGGCTCGGCGAGCGCGAGGAATCCATCGGGGTCAGAGGAGAACACCACGTGTCCCGTCGGCAGCACCTCGAGCCGCGCTCTCGGTATTGCTTCCGCGGTGGCATGACCGAATCGCATGAGGGCCACGGTATCTTTTGATCCCCAGATGATCAGGCAGGGCACCGTGATGCGGTCGGCATACGGCAGCAGGTTATGTTCCGGCGCAGCGAAACTGCGCCACAGCGCCGCCGTGAGAACAACGCCTTCGGGAGTGCGCGCACGGGCCAGCGCGCGTTGCTGGACGGCGTGGTCGTTGTCGCTCGTCGCCTTCATGTAGCTGCGGATAGACCATGGCAGGACTCGCTTGATCACCGACGGTGTTCCGAGCAAGCGGCAGAAGAGGCTGGTGACCGGGTTGGCGACGAAACCACCCGTATTGACCAAGACCAGGCGCGAAACCCGGTGAGGGTCTGTGATCGCCAACCGTGCCGCGGCAAAACCGCCGACAGAATTGCCGATGAAGGCCGCGGGCGGAAGATCAAGTGCGGCAACGATGTCGACAAGAACGTCAGCGAACGACGCCGCGGTCGGCTGATAGTTCGGCACCGGGGCGGGCGAGTCGCCGTGGCCCGGCCAGTCCACTGCGATCACCCGGTGGTCGCGGCGAAGGCTCGGCACGATCGCGTCGAAGTCGTGGCGGTCATGCAGCGTCGCATGGAGTAACACGACCACCGGTCCCTCCCCGGTATCGCTGTAGGCAACCTCTCCCACTCGCGTCTGCACCATGTTGACCATTGCCGTCCCTTTCATTGACCGACTGGTCGGTCAACGATACCATCACCTGTGTCCCCACCTCAAGGAGAAATCAATGACTGTTCCCGCACCCGAGGCACCGTTCTCCGACAAGATGGCGTATTACAAAACGCAACACACCAGTCGCGGAACGCGATTCACGCATATGGTCGGCGTACCGGTGATCGCGGCCGGGATTCCGCTGATGGCGGCCAAGCCCCGAGTCGGTCTGCCGATGTTCGTCGGCGGCTGGCTCTTGCAGATCGCCGGTCACCGCCTTTTCGAACACAACTTGCCCTCGACACACAAGGGCTGGATCACCTATCAACTCACCGGGGTGATCGACGTGTGCGAACAGTACGGCGAGCTGCTCGCGCGACGCAGCCAACGCAAAGCCGCACGCAAAACCGGCGGTTAGAGTCCTCCCATGACGAGTGGGCGCAAGCAGGCGATGGCCAGAACTCGCGAATCGCTGATCGACGCGGGCCTGCGACTGGCCGAACAAACCGGGCTGGCCGGCTTAAGCGTCAATCTCATCGTCGGTGAAGCCGGAGTCGCCAAGGGCACGTTTTTTCACCACTTCGGCGACCGCGCCTCGTATCTGCTTGCGCTGCACCGCGAATTCCATGAACGTCTGGCCGCCCAACTGGAAACCGCGACCGCCGGCTTGCCACCCGGGCGCCGTCGGCTGATCGTCGGCGCAAAGACCTACCTTGATGGTTGTTTACGCGATCGCGGCGTGCGCGCCCTGCTGCGGGAAGCGCGCGCCGAGCCAGCGGT
>DAIODV010000040.1:0-15445 GCA_036746615.1 Mycobacterium sp. | reverse complement strand
CGCGTCAAATAAGTCGATCGGCTGCTAAGCCAGCAGCATCCGGACGACACCGTCCGCCAAGAGCCGTCCCCGGTCGGTGAGCACCAGGCGTTCGCCATCGGGAGTCAGCAAGCCATCTTTGACTGCGACAGCGGCGCGTTCGCGTTCGTCGTCGTCCAGCAACTCGGGCGACAGACCTTGGCGCAGCCGGATCCTCAGCAGCACATCCTCGGTGTGGCGCTGCCCTGCAGTCAGTTGCTCGAAACCGGCGACCGGCAGAGCCGCGGTGTCGAGGATCTGCGCATAAGTGTTGGGGTGCTTGACATTCCACCAACGGGTCGCTCCGACGTAACTATGCGCACCCGGACCCGCGCCCCACCATTGGCCACCGTCCCAGTAGCCGAGGTTGTGTTTGCACTGACCTCCCGGACGGCTCCAGTTCGACACCTCGTACCAGTAGAAGCCGGCCGCCGAGAGCTGCCCATCGACCAGCTCGTAGCGATGTGCCAGCACGTCGTCGTCGGGAGCGGCGACCTCACCGCGACGCACCCGCCGGGCCAACGCGGTGCCCTCCTCCACCACAAGCGCGTAAGCGGAGACGTGATCGACATCAGCACCGATCGCCGCGTCCACCGAGCGCAGCAGATCATCGTCGGATTCGCCTGGGGTGCCATAGATTAGGTCGAGACTGACGTGTTCGAAGCCCGCCGCTTTTGCCTCGCCGGCGGCGGTCACCGCGCGACCCGGCGAGTGCACCCGGTCGAGGGTGGCCAGTACCCGCGGCGCCACCGACTGCATGCCCAGCGATATCCGGGTGTACCCGGCCGAGCGGAGCCCGTCGAACATCTCCGGCCAGGTCGACTCCGGGTTGGCTTCGGTGGTGACCTCGGCATCGGATGCGAGCTCGAAGTTGTCGCGCACCGAGTCGAGCACGGTGGCCAAGCGCGCACTACCCAACAGCGACGGGGTCCCGCCGCCGACGAACACAGTGTGCACCGTCGGTGCACCCAGCCGCGCGCCGGCCAATTCGAGTTCGGACCGCAGCTTGCCCAGCCACGCGTCGGGATTGACGCCGCCCAATTCGGCGGGCGTATAGGTGTTGAAGTCGCAGTAACCGCAGCGGGTCACACAGAACGGCACGTGCACATAGATGCCGAACGGTCCGCCCGGGTTCAGCTGCACATCGGGAAGGCCAACAGGCGCAGAACATGCCGTCATGCCAACCAATAATCACACAGCTGGCGCACGGCGGCGTTTACCCCGCGCTCTCCTCAGCCGCACGCGACGACCCTTGGCACCCGCCACTCTGACTCCACATAACTGTCAGCAGATGTGTCAGAGAACCCATCGGGGCTTCCTCCTGACTGCAGGAGGCGCATCGCGGCCAGGCTCTGGGGCCCTGGGTGGCCATGATCCGCTGCCCCACAGAAACCTGTTGCTGCGGGCTGGCGGTCGACGGTAACTCGGACCACTCGGAGCCACCGTTGCCACCCCACGTGGGCAGGCTGATCTGCAGGCCGCCATAGTGACCGTTGCCGGTGTTGGCCGCCCAGTTGCCGCCGGATTCACATTGCGCGATGGCCTCCCAGTTGACGGAGTCCGCATGGGCGTCACCGGTGGCGGGAGCGGTTGCCAGAACCGCGATCAATCCGGTGCTCGCGACCGCTGCGAACGCCGTGCGCGACGTCTTCATAACAACTCCACCTTGCTGACCAACCACCGGCCATCGATCTTCTGCATGGTCATCTTGATGCGGCTGCGATCGATCTGCGGCTCCGGAGTTGCCAGGCTGCTCACCGACTGGTCAACCATCAGCAGAACCTGAACCTTGCTCGTGGTCGCGGATTTGACGGCCGATTCGACGACCTTGCCGTGCGTCTTCACTTTGTTGTTGGCGACGTGCCGACTGTGCTGCCCGCCAGCGGTTTTGGCGTAGCTGTCGTTGAACTCACCGGTCGAGCCGTCAAGGACGGCGGCGACATGCTTGTCGAGGTTGTCGCTGTCGACGCTGGTCAACGTGACGGCATACTGCTCTGCGGTATCGAGCGCCTGCTTTGCCGCGACATCATTTTCGTGTCGCTGAAGCAGCAGCCACCCCTCATAACCGGCACAGACCAGCACGGCCACCAGGGCCGCGGCGGCAAGCCCGCCGATGCGGGTTACCCGACGGGGTGTTGATATGTGGACGGGTTCGTCTTCGTGTTTCTCGTCACTGCCAGTGGCTGACGCGGGATCTCGCGAAAGTCCCATTTACTCACCTACCAATTGCGCTTCCCAGGCATTTTCGCGCAGCAAAGCCCCACTTCAGCGACGACACGCCTGGGGTTTCGGGATTGAGTACGAGAAGAGACGAGCGGCGTTGGCAGGAGACTCTCGGATACATTTGCGCTGCACTTCAGGGTTGCCACGTAGTTTTGCTCACTGTGAGAGAAAGTCCACCCTGGTGGCGACGGTTGGCCACATCCATGGCACAATGGCCGAGTGACCGCCGCCCACCGCAGCCCCTTCGACATCGCATTGGTGGCGCGTCGGCACATCGATCTCAAGCGTGTCTGCAGCTGTCGCTGTCTGCCTTGATGTCGTAGACCCGCCCACCAGTACTTGCAGCTGGCACCCGGATCTGCGCCGCCGGGACAGCAACCGGTGATCTGCGCGGTCCAGGCCGGCTACTCCACTTAAGGAGATTGCCGAATGACCTCCCCCCGCCCCGGCAAAGGCCGTAGCGAAGGCCAGTGGGCGCTTGGTGAGCGCGACCCGCTTAACCCCAACGAGCAGTTCAAGCTGGATGACGACGCGCTGAACGTGCGCGACCGTATCCTCAACCACTACTCCAAAGCGGGCTTCGACAGCATCGACAAGAACGACCTGCGTGGCCGCTTCCGCTGGATGGGCCTCTACACCCAGCGTGAAGAGGGTTACGACGGCAGCTGGACCGGCGACGAGAATGCCGACCTGCTGGAAGCCAAATACTTCATGATGCGGGTGCGCTGCGACGGCGGGGCATTGTCCACTGCGGCGCTGCGCACGCTCGGCCAGCTTTCCACCGAGTTCGCCCGAGACACCGCCGACATCTCCGACCGGGAAAACGTCCAGTACCACTGGATCGAGATCGAGAACGTTCCCGAGATCTGGGAGCGACTGGCTGCGGTGGGCCTGCAAACCACCGAGGCGTGCGGCGACTGCCCACGCGTGGTCCTGGGCTCCCCCCTTGCCGGTGAGTCACTCGACGAGGTTCTCGACCCGAGCTGGGCCGTGCAGGAGATCGTCCGCCGCTACATCGGCAATCCGGACTTCTCCAACCTGCCGCGCAAGTACAAGACGGCAATCTCGGGTCTGCAGGACGTCGCGCACGAAATCAACGACGTCGCGTTCATCGGGGTCAACCATCCCGAGCACGGACCCGGGCTGGATCTGTGGGTCGGCGGCGGCCTGTCCACCAACCCGATGCTGGCCCAACGGGTCGGCGCCTGGGTGCCACTCGAAGAGGTGCCCGAGGTTTGGGAGGCCGTCACATCGGTGTTCCGTGACTACGGCTACCGACGACTGCGGTCCAAGGCCCGGATGAAGTTCCTGATCAAAGACTGGGGCATCGAGAAATTCCGCGAGGTGCTCGAAACCGAATACCTCAAACGCAAACTCATCGACGGTCCGGCGCCCGAACCCGTCAAGCATCCGATCGACCATGTCGGCGTGCAGCGACTGAAGAACGGGCTCAACGCCGTTGGGGTGGCACCGATTGCCGGACGGGTGTCAGGCACCATCCTGTCCGCAGTAGCCGACTTGGCCGAGCGGGCCGGGTCGCAGCGGATCCGATTCACCCCCTACCAGAAACTCGTCATCCTCGACGTTCCCGACGACAAGCTCGACGAGCTGACCGCTGGCCTGGATGCGCTTGGCCTGCCGTCGAATCCGTCACACTGGCGCCGAAACCTGATGGCCTGCACTGGTATTGAATACTGCAAGCTGTCATTCGCCGACACTCGTGGACGGTCGCAGGTGCTGGTGCCCGAGTTGGAGCGCCGGCTCGACGACATCAACGCACAGCTCGACGTGCCAATCGCCGTCAACATCAACGGCTGCCCCAACTCGTGTGCCCGCATCCAGGTTGCCGACATCGGCTTCAAGGGCCAGATGGTCGACGACGGCCACGGCGGCTCGGTCGAAGGGTTCCAGGTGCACCTGGGCGGCAGTTTGGGCCTCGATAGTGGGTTCGGGCGAAAACTGCGCCAGCACAAGGTCACCAGCGCCGAACTCGGCGATTACATCGACCGCATCGTGCGCAATTTCATCAAGCAGCGTGATGCCGACGAGCGCTTCGCGACGTGGGCGCTGCGGGCGGACGAGGCGGATCTGCGATGACCGGAGAGGCGGCGAACGGGTTGACCGAAGCGGAACTACGTGAACTGGCCGAGCGGGGCGCCGCGGAGTTGGCCGGCGCCAGCGCCAGCGACCTGTTGCGCTGGACCGATGAGCACTTCGGCGGCGTCCGGGGCCCGCGGTCGTCGGCGACCTGCAACTATGTCGTGGCCTCCAATATGCAGGACGCGGTGCTCGTTGATCTGGCAGCCAAGGTGCGTCCGGGTGTGCCAGTGATGTTCTTGGACACCGGTTATCACTTCGTGGAAACGATTGGCACCCGCGACGCGATCGAGGCGGTCTACGACATCAGCGTGCTCAACGTCACGCCCGAGCACAGCGTGGCTGAGCAAGATCGACTGCTTGGCAAAGATCTGTTCGCCCGCGAACCCAACGAATGCTGCCGGCTACGCAAGGTCGCGCCCTTGTCCAAGGCGCTGCGCGGCTATTCCGCATGGGTCACCGGGCTGCGCCGCGTCGAGGCGCCGACTCGCGCAAACGCGCCGCTGATCAGCTTCGACGATGCCTTCGGGCTGGTGAAGATCAACCCGCTGGCCGCGTGGACCGACGAAGACATGCAGGCCTACATCGATGAAAACGATGTGCTGGTCAATCCGCTTGTCTACGAGGGTTATCCGTCGATCGGCTGCGCTCCTTGCACGGCGAAGGTGGCCGACGGCGCCGATCCGCGCAGCGGCCGCTGGCAGGGCCAGTCCAAGACCGAATGCGGGTTGCACGCGTCGTGACCACTTTGGTGCTGGCCGCGCACGGCAGCGCAGATCCACGGTCGGCGGGCAATGCCCGAGCGATCGCCAATCAGATTCGCTTCATGCGGCCCAGCCTTGGCGTGCGTGTCGCGTTCTGCGAGTTGAATACTCCACGGCTGAATGATGTGCTCAGGCCGGGTGCGGTGGTCACGCCGTTGCTGTTGGCCGATGCCTATCACGCCCGCATCGACATTCCCCGACAGATTGCCGGCGGCGGTGTGGCTGTGCGGCAGGCCGATGTGCTCGGCGAGGACGATCGGCTGGTGTCGGTGCTGCACCAGCGGCTTACCCAGCTGGGAGCCAGCACGCTCGACTCGGAGTTGGGTGTGCTGGTGGTGGCGATTGGCTCGACGCATACCGCGGCTAATGTGCGCACCGCTCGCGTCGCCGACATGTTGAGCGCAGGAACCCGGTGGGCCGGCGCGACAACGGCTTTCGCGACAGGGTCCGGCCCTTCGGTGGCGGAGGCCGCCGCGAACCTCCGGGCCCGCGGCGCGCGCCGCGTGGTGATCGCGCCGTGGTTCCTGGCGCCGGGGCGGCTGCTCGATCGGATAGCTAGTTGCGCTGCGGCAGAAGGTATTCCGATGGCAGCGCCGCTAGGGGCGCACCGGCTTGTGGTCGAGACGGTGCTGGATCGCTTCGATGAGGCGGTAGCCGAGCGCATCGCCGCCTGAGCGATTACGCCAGACAGCCCACGACTGTCAGCGCAGCGACGACAGCGTGCTTTGGTCCTCCACAGCTGACGACTCGCCGTTGGCGGCTGTGCCGTCGGCGATCGGCGGCACCCGGGTGGCACGCACGTAGACGGTGTCCCCCTCCGCAAGGCCCAGCGCCTCGGCATCACCTCGGGTGATTTGCGCGGTGAACGGCTGGCCGGTTGCGGCGTTGCTCAGCTCTACCCGCACCTCGAACCCGAGCATCACCACGCGATCAATGGTGGCGCGCACCACGGCGGTGGCTTCGGCGTTGCCGTCGTCGCCCGCGAGCTTCATGTCGGGGCGCCGGCCCACCCGGATGTCGTGTGGACGAACCAAAGTCCCGTTTAGCGACGACACCGCCCCGAGAAACGACATCACGAATGCGTTCGCCGGGGTGTCGTAGACAGCGGCCGGGGGTCCCACTTGCTCAATCCGGCCGTCTCGGAGAACGGCGATCCGGTCGGCCACATCAAGTGCCTCAGCCTGATCGTGGGTCACCAGCACCGTGGTGACATGCACTTCGTCGTGCAGCCGGCGGAGCCAATGCCGAAGATCCTCGCGAACTTTGGCGTCCAGCGCGCCGAATGGTTCGTCGAGCAGCAGCACTTGCGGGTCGACCGCCAACGCGCGCGCCAACGCCATGCGTTGACGCTGGCCGCCGGAGAGTTGGTTGGGATAGCGGTTCTGAAAACCGCTGAGCCCCACAATGTCTAGCAAGTTGTCAACTTTTTCGGTGATTTCAGCCTTGGGCCGTCGGCGGATCTTCAGCCCAAAGGCCACGTTGTCCCGCACGGTCATGTGCTTGAACGCCGCGTAATGCTGAAACACGAAGCCGATGTCGCGCCGTTGCGGCGGCACTCCGGTGACATCCCGGCCGTTGATGGTGATCGTGCCGCTGTCGGGCTGATCTAGTCCGGCGATGGCACGCAACAGCGTCGACTTGCCCGAACCGCTGGGTCCCAGCAATGCCGTGAGTGAGCCGGCGGGCACCTCAAAGTCGACGTTGTCCAGTGCGACGAAGTCTCCGTAGCGCTTGTTGGCGCTCTGTACGACGATCGCGTTAGACATATTCAAGCCTCCTTGTCAGGCCTGCTTGGTGGCTCGGGTACGCCGAGCATCGAGAATCACCTGGACGACGAGAACAACGATGGATACCGCCATCAACAGCGTCGAAAGCGCGTAGGCGCCGTACTCGGCGCCGCGGTTGTAGCGGTCGGACACCAGCAGCGTCAACGTCTGCGACTGTCCCGGCAGGTTCGACGACACCATCAGCACCGCGCCGTACTCACCGAGCGTGCGCGCGATGGTCAACATGATTCCGTATGTCAGACCCCACCGGATCGACGGCAGCGTGATGCGCCAAAACGTCTGCCACCAGCTGGAACCCAGCGTTGCCGCGGCCTGCTCCTGATCGATACCCAGCTCGTGGAGCACCGGCTCGACCTCGCGTACCACGAATGGCAGCGTGGCGAAGACACTGGCTAGCACGATGCCGGGCAGCCCGAAGATGATCTTGAATCCGAAGTCTCTCTCGACGAAGCCCAGCAGTCCCGCTGATCCCCACAGCACAATCAAGGCCACACCGACAACGACGGGTGAGACCGCGAACGGCAGGTCGATGATTGCTTCCAGAATTCGCTTACCGCGAAACCGGTTGCGCGCCAGCATCAATGCTGTCGGGATACCGAAGATCACGTTGAGCGGCACCACGATCGCCACGACCAGCACCGACAAATTCAGGGCGGACACCGCGGCCGGCGTGGTGACCCACGCGAAGAACTGACCGAAGCCGGGAGCGAAAGTGCGCCACAAGATCAACCCGACTGGGACGACGAGAAGCACCAGCACGTAGGCCAGCGCGACGAACCGAATCAGATACCGGACTCGCGGCGAGAGTGTCATGCCGACAGCTCCTCACGCTTGGCCGCACGCGCTCCGAGGGTACGCAGGACAACCAGTACGACGAACGAGATCGCCAGCAGCACAATCGATATGGCGGCGGCACCGGTGCGGTCGTCGTTTTCGATCAGGGTCCGGATCCACTGTGAGGACACCTCGGTTTTGCCCGGCACCGCGCCTCCGATCAGTACGACCGAGCCGAATTCGCCGATGGCCCGCGCAAACGTCAGCCCGGCACCGGTCAACAACACCGGAGTCAGTGAGGGCAGCACGACCGTTGTGAAGATGGTCGCGTTGCCGGCACCCAGCGACGCGGCGGCCTCCTCGGTCTCGTGGTCGATTTCGAGCAGTACCGGCTGTACGGCCCGCACCACGAACGGCAGCGTGACGAACGCCAGCGCCACCGCGACGCCCCATGCGGTGTGCTGCAGATGCAGCCCGACCGGGCTGTGATTCCCGTAGAGCGCCAATAGCACCAGGCTGGCAACGATCGTGGGCAATGCGAACGGCAGATCAATGATGACGTCGACGAGCCGTTTTCCCGGGAAGTCGTCGCGTACCAGCACCCAGGCGACCAGAAGACCGAAAACCATGTTGACGACGGTGACGCCCGCGGAGATGGTCAGCGTCACCCGGAACGACTCCAACGCCGCGTTCGAGGTGACCGCCAGCCAGAACGCCTGCCAGCCGCCACCGACCGATTGCCAGACGATCGCGGCCAACGGCAGCAGCACGATCACCGAAAGCCACACCATCGCCACGCCGACCCGAAGTGACGTGCCGCCGCCGCGTGAACCCTTAGGCGCCCGCGCATCGCCGGCACCGGCGCGTCCGGTCACCTCACGTGTGATGGCCGTCGTCATCCGGTGGCCTTCATATAGATCTTCGTGACGCTGCCGGATTTCTTGTCGAACAGTTGCGGATCTACCGTGTCCCAGCCACCGAGATCGGCGATTGTCCACAGCTTGGCCGGCTTCGGGAATTGACCGCGCACATCAGCGGCGACGGCAGGGTCGACCGGCCGGAAACCTGCTGCCGCCCATAGCTTCTGGGCCTGGGCGGTGTACTGGAAATTTTTGAACGCGGTAGCGGCGTTCAAGTGGGCGCTGTTGGTCACCACCGCCACCGGGTTTTCGATTTTGAACGTCTGCGGTGGGTTGAGATGGGTGATCGGTTTGCCTTGGCGCTCAGTGGCGATCGCCTCGTTCTCGTAACTGATCAGCACATCACCGCTGCCCTGCACGAAAACATCAGTGGCCTCGCGCCCGGATGCCGGGCGCAGTTTGACGTGCTCGCCCACCAGCTTGTTGATGAAGTCGATGCCCGCTTGGGGGTCGTGGCCGCCGCTGCTCTTGACGGCATACGGGGCAAGCAAATTCCACTTCGCCGACCCTGAGCTGAGCGGGCTCGGCGTGATGACTTCCACGCCCGGCCGCAGCAGATCGTCCCAGTCCTTGATGTTCTTCGGATTGCCCGGCCGTACCACCAGAGTCACCACCGACCCGAACGGGATGCCCTTGGTCGCGTCCTTGTCCCAGTCGTTGGAGACTTTGCCAGCCTTTACAAGTCGGGCGATGTCAGGCTCGACGGAGAAGTTGACGATGTCAGCGGGTTTGCCGTCGACAACACCGCGTGATTGGTCACCGGAAGCACCGTAGGAGCTGATCACCTGAACACCTTTGCCTTCAGGCGAGGCGTTGAACGCTGGAATCACCTTGCTCCAGCCCGGTTCTGGAGCCGAATAAGCCACCAGCGTGATGCTCGTCTTCGCGTTGTTCGCTCCGCCACCGCCGACAACATCGCTGGGGCCCCCATGACACGCGGCGATGACACTGGCGGCGACGGTCAACCCGACAAGGTGGCGCCACGGCACGGGCCGCCTGACGTCGTCGAGCAATGATCGACCTTTCGGTGGAGGGCTAACAGAGAACCGGTCCCGTCGCTACGGAAAAGGCAAGGTCAGCAGTTGGGAGAGAAATCCACCTGACACCCGACCGTGCGCGGGGAGGAGGTCAGCTACAACAGTGCACGTCAGCCACAGCGCAATCGCCCACGGCGATGAGCGCCAAGACATGGCACTCGCGATTGCCGGGCACTGCGTGCATGGCGGAAGCCTAACAGAATCGGCCGAACTGGCAGCTCAAGCGGCGCAGGTCAGTGGGTCAGCAACCAGGCGACGATGACCAGTACCACCAGAATGACCAGCACTAATGTCACCTGAGATCGCGGCATGCCTGCTTTTCTGGTCATCCGGGTTCTTTGTCGCCGTGGCGAACGCGCCTCACCAGCCGGATGCCGGTTATGCCGTAGCCCAGCAAAGCGTCCAATACCACCGCGGCGAAGTACGCGACCGCCAGCACTACCGGCATCACGATGATGGTCTGCAAGACGAACCCCAGCCCCGAGAGCCACAACTCGACGCCGTCCCACCAACTGAGGATCGCGTTCATCGCGCTCACCCTATTCCGGGTGGCCAATGAAGCCAACTTGCCCGCGGGCGTCTGCGGTGGACGCGGGGCAGGTCGACACATCATGATGTCGGCATGGTTCTTGACGCGCAGCCCGCCGATGAGGCCGCGGAGCAGGCTGAATCCGCGAACCTGGCCGTGCCGGCGCCGGCTGCGTTTCCCAGCGGCTCGGCGCGCAACCCGTTCCCGCCGATCGCCGACTATGCGTTTCTGTCCGACTGCGAAACGACCTGCCTGATTTCGCCCGCAGGCTCGGTGGAGTGGCTATGTGTGCCGCGCCCGGATTCGCCGAGCGTGTTCGGCGCGATCCTGGACCGCAGCGCCGGCCATTTCCGGCTCGGGCCCTATGGCGTGTCGGTGCCGTCGGCGCGACGCTATCTGCCGGGCAGTCTGATCATGGAGACCACCTGGCAAACCCATACCGGCTGGGTGATCGTGCGCGACGCGCTGGTGATGGGGCCGTGGCATGACATCGACAGGCGCTCACGGACGCATCGCCGCACCCCGATGGATTGGGACGCCGAGCACATTCTGCTGCGCACGATTCGTTGCGTCAGCGGCACCGTCGAATTGCTGATGAGCTGCGAGCCCGCGTTCGACTACCACCGCATCGGCGCCACATGGGAGTACTCCGCCGACGGCTACGGCGAAGCCATCGCCAGGGCTACCAGAGATTCCGACGTTCATCCGACCCTGCGGTTGACCACCAACCTGCGGATCGGTTTGGAGGGCCGCGAAGCGCGGGCACGCACCCGAATGAAAGAGGGCGACAACGCGTTCGTCGCGTTGAGTTGGTCTAGGCACCCGGCTCCGCAGACCTACGAAGAGGCGGCCGACAAAATGTGGAACACCGCCGAGTGTTGGCGGCAGTGGATCAACATCGGCAACTTCCCCGACCACCCGTGGCGGGCGTATCTGCAGCGCAGCGCGCTCACCCTGAAAGGGTTGACTTATTCGCCCACCGGCGCGCTGCTGGCCGCCTGCACCACGTCGCTTCCGGAAACACCGCACGGCGAACGCAACTGGGACTACCGGTATGCCTGGGTACGCGACTCGACGTTCGCACTGTGGGGGCTGTACACGTTGGGCCTCGACCGCGAGGCCGATGATTTCTTCTCGTTCATCGCCGACGTGTCTGGAGCCAATAACGGCGAAAGCCAACCGCTACAGGTGATGTACGGCGTCGGCGGGGAACGCCGGCTTGTGGAAGAGGAACTACCTCAGCTGTCCGGTTACGATCATGCCAACCCAGTGCGCATCGGCAACGGCGCCTATAACCAGAACCAGCACGACATTTGGGGCAGCATTCTCGACTCGTTTTACCTGCACTCCCGATCCCGTGAACAGGTCCCGGAGACACTGTGGCCGGTGCTCAAGGCGCAGGTCGAAGAGGCGATCAAGCACTGGCGTGAGCCCGACCGTGGAATCTGGGAAGTGCGCGGTGAACCGCAGCATTTCACATCGTCAAAGCTGGCCTGCTGGGTGGCGCTGGACCGCGGCACCAAACTGGCCGAGCGCCAAGGCGAAACGAGCTACGCGGAGCAATGGCGCGCCGTAGCTGACGAGATCAAGACCGACATCCTGGAGAACGGCGTCAACGCACGCGGCGTATTCACCCAGCGCTATGGCAGCGATGCATTGGATGCCTCGCTGCTGCTGGTGGTGCTGAATCGGTTCCTGCCGTCGGACGATCCGCGGGTGCGCGCCACCGTGCTGGCCATTGCCGACGAGCTCACCGAACAAGGTCTGGTGCTGCGTTACCGCGTCGAGGAAACTGACGATGGACTTATCGGCGAAGAGGGCACATTCACCATCTGCTCATTCTGGCTGGTGTCCGCGCTGGTCGAGATCGGTGAGGTCAGCCGCGCCAAGCATCTGTGTGAGCGGCTACTGTCGTTCGCCAGTCCCCTACACCTCTACGCCGAGGAGATCGAGCCGTCCACCGGACGGCATCTGGGGAACTTCCCACAGGCGTTCACCCACCTGGCGCTGATCAACGCTGTGGTGCACGTGATCCGCGCCGAGGAAGAAGCCGACAGCACCGGAGTCTTCCAGCCCGCCAACGCGCCCGTGTAGAGCCGGTCAGCCCAGCGCGCTGACTTTGTCCATCATCGCGTGCGCGACGTCGACGGCGCTGGTGTCCAGGGTGGCCGAACCCGGGTCGGACGGGCGTCGGTCGCCGAAGAACACCACCTCGACCTCGACCAGGCAGTTCAGCCGGACACCGATCGCACGCGCTTGTGGGGTGGGCAGCAGCGGCGGCATGTTGGGCAACGTCGCGGTCGCGGTATTGGTCGCTGCGACAACGGAATTGGTGACGCGAATGTCGCTGATGGCGTTGGTCGTGCTGATCGGGCCGGTTTGTTCGGTCGTCGTCGTGCCGTTGCACTGTTGCCACTGCTTGGAGAATTTCGCGAACAGCTCCTCGGCTTGTGCGGCCGTGGGCAGCGACACCACACCCTCCATCACGCTGATGACTTGCGCCGGGTCGCCGTTGTTCCACCAGGATTCGTACATCAGACCGTTGACACCAGCGGACTCGTAGACGCTTTTTTGCAGCATCGCCGTGATACCTCGGCAACCGTTTGGCGCAGCGGGATTTGGGGGCTGGAAGAGCTTGTCGGCCCCGCCGGCTTCAGGCGGTTGACGAGTCACGAAGGGCTGGCTGAGCATCCTCGTCAGTGCGTTGTCGTCGAGCGGCACCTGTCTGACGGTTTGCCCGGTGAGAGGTCGCAGTTTCAGGTTCGGTGCGGGCTTGGCTCTGCCATCGACGACCGAAGCGCAGCCCGCTGCTAACCCGGCGACCACGAGCAACGCGGCCGCCGATCCAACCGTTCGCATGGCTCCTTTGTACGCGACGTCAGCTCAGGCTGCTGACCTTGTTCATCATCGCGTGCGCGATGTCGACGGCGGCACCGGCGGGTTGCTGGTTCGCGAAGAAGGCGACATCAACTTCCACAATGCAATTCACTCGCACGCCGACGGCGCGAGCGCTGGTGATCGTCAAAGTTGTGCCGGATTCCACGGTCGCGGCGAGCACGGAGTCGCGGGCTCGCACATCGCTGATCGTGGCCGTTGGGTCGCCGCCAATCGGGATTTGGGACGTGACCGTTGTGCCGTTGCAAAGGTTCCACGCCTTGGTGAATTTCGCGAAGAGCGCATCGGCGGCTGCCGCCGTAGGAAGCGCCACCACGGACTCCGATACGTCGATTACCTTCGCGTCGCGAACACCGACAGTCCACCAGCTTTCCTGCGCGACAGTCCTGATATCGGCCGTTCCGTAGCTGCTTCGGTCGAGGTCGAAGACCACGCCTGCGCATTGGCTCGGTGAGGCGGGCAAGCCGATAATCAGCTCACGACCTCCGAAACGCGGTGGGAGGTCGGACTTGCTGGTGAAAAGCTGTCCTATGATCTTGGAGATCTCAGGGTTGTCGAGCAGCGCCTGCTTGACGGTCGGTCCAATGAGCGGACGCGGTGTCAGTCCCGGCGTCGGACGCGGCGCGCCGTCGACGACGACCATGCACCCGGCCACCAAAGGCAGCGCAAGGAGCGCGACGATTATCCGCCCGATACGCATGAGCGGACCCTACCGAGTCAGCTCAATGCACGGACTTTGTCCATCAACGCCTGAGCGATTTTGATGGCGCTGGTGCTGATGGCGGCAGACCCCGGATCGGATGTACCGATGAACGCGACCTCGACCTCGACCAAGCAATTTCCCGCTACGCCGACGGCCCGAGCATCCGGGACCGACGCCAGGACCGAGTGCGGCCGCGGTTGCAACGTGACCGTTGCCGCTGCGACTGAATCCATGACACGCACGTCAGTGATGTCGTTATGAACAAACAGGCCGGACGGCACGGTCACCGTTTTGCCCTCACATTGCTTCCACTGTTCGGAGAACCGCGCGAACAAGGCACGGGCATCTGCCGCCGTGGCCAGCGAGACGATACCCTCCTGCACGGCGCTCACCTCCCCGGAAGCGTCAGCCGGCCATAACTCACCAGCGACGTTTGTTACAGCGGCGGACCGATAGGCGTTGCGGTGCGTCATGTACACGACGCCGACGCAGTCGGCTGGCGCGGCCAATCCGTATCTGGTTACCAGCTTCTCGCTGCCACCGAACACTGGCGGGAAGGGCGGCGCGGCCCGCATCGGCTGGTTGAGAAGCTTTGATAGCGCCTTACCGTCGAGCAAAACCTGCATGACCTTCGAACCGGTCAGCGGCCGCGGCGCGAGGTCCGGTGCCGGAACTACTGTGCCGTTGATCGTTGCGGTGCATCCGGTAGCGAGCAACAGTGCGGCGACCGCGCACCATAGTTTGCTCACTTCTTGGCCTTGTCGCCCACCGCATCCGTAGACAGCGCGGCGACGAAAGCCTCCTGTGGCACGTCGACGCGACCGATGGTCTTCATCCGCTTCTTGCCTTCCTTCTGCTTCTCCAGCAGTTTGCGCTTGCGGGTGATGTCACCGCCGTAGCACTTGGACAGCACGTCCTTGCGGATGGCCCGAATATTCTCGCGTGCAATGATTTTCGAGCCGATCGCTGCCTGTACCGGGACCTCGAACTGTTGGCGCGGGATCAGCTCTTTGAGCTTGGTGGTCATCTTGTTGCCGTAGGCGAACGCCGAATCCTTATGCACGATGGCGCTGAACGCGTCGACGGCCTCGCCTTGCAGCAGGATGTCGACCTTGACCAGCTGGGCCTCCTGCTCGCCGGCCTCCTCGTAGTCGAGGCTGGCATATCCGCGGGTGCGCGACTTGAGCGCGTCGAAGAAGTCAAAGATGATCTCGCCCAACGGCATTGTGTAGCGCAGTTCCACCCGCTCGGGTGACAGGTAGTCCATCCCGCCGAGTTCGCCGCGGCGCGATTGACACAATTCCATGATCGTCCCGATGAATTCGCTGGGCGCGATGATCGTGGTTTTGACGATCGGCTCGTAGACGGCGCGCACTTTGCCCTCCGGCCAGTCCGACGGATTGGTCACGATAATTTCCGTGCCGTCTTCTTTGTCCACCCGGTAGACCACGTTGGGCGACGTCGAGATCAGATCCAGGTCGAACTCGCGCTCCAACCGCTCGCGGGTGATCTCCATGTGCAGCAGACCTAAGAAGCCACAGCGGAATCCGAAGCCCAACGCTACCGACGTTTCCGGCTCGTAGGTCAGGGCCGCGTCGTTGAGCTGAAGCTTGTCCAGGGCGTCGCGCAGATTCGGGTAGTCGGAGCCGTCGACGGGATAGAGCCCCGAGTAGACCATCGGCCTGGGTTCGCGGTAAC
>DAIODV010000039.1:4666-15500 GCA_036746615.1 Mycobacterium sp. | reverse complement strand
GCTGGTTGCGGCTCAGCGTGATGCCGATGACGTTGACGTCGTACTTCTGTAAGGCCAGTTCCAGCGCGCCACCCCACCCGCATCCGACGTCGAGCAATGTCATGCCAGGCTCGAGGTTCAGCTTGCCGAGCGCCAGGTCGAATTTCGCGACCTGCGCTTCGTCGAGGGTCATGTCGTCGCGCTCGAAATACGCGCAGGTGTAGCCCATTGTCGGACCCAAAAACAGCGCAAAGAAATCGTCGGAAACGTCGTAGATCGACTGCGACGTTTCGTAATCCGGTGTCAAATTGCTGTTTTCAACGGCCATCGAGAAAGTTACCCATCTGTTGACGTGCGTTGGACATATTAGACGAATGCGGACTAATGGCGTAATCCGCGACGCGTTTCGCGGTTATCGGGTCCGCGGTATCTCGGCCGCGATCTGATCCATCAGTGCGGTATAGCGTCGGACTTCCGGATCTCTGCCCGGCTTGCCGCTGCTCACCACACCGGCCGCCAGCGCGCGCTCGGGGTCGGCCCAGATCGCGATGTTGACCAGCCCGAGGTGGCCGAAAGCGGCGGGCGCGTTGCGGCCAAACGGGCCGAACCTGGTTGTGCCCAGCTGGAAGCCCGTTCCCCAGCGGGCCGGGGCCAGGCCGGTCGCGAAATCCGGTCGTAGACGGCGACATTCACGCACCGCTTCACGCAGCGTTTCCGGTCTCATCACCTGAACGCCGTCGAGTTCGCCTCCGCGACGCCATATTTCGGCAAAACGCGACATCTCATCCGCGTTCGACACGGTGTTGGACGACGGGATCACGGTGGCGAGGAACCGCGGTGTATTGGTCAGCGGGATCACCTGATGCATCGTTCCGCCGATCGCCCTGCGAAATGCCGCTGCGATAGGGGCGGGTAGTTGCCTGCCGGTGGCGTGGCTGGGCGCGACCAGCGGGATATCCTCTTCTGCCACACCGAAGTTGGTCCAGCGGAAGTTCAGCGGGTCGAGGATTTCGGTGGCCAATATTTCGCGGATGTCCTTGCCGGTGGCGGCATAGATGATTTCGCGCATCAGCGGGCCCCAGGTCAGCGCGTGGTAGATGTGCACCAGCCCTGGCCGGTACAGCGGCCGCAGCCTGGCGAGCTGTTCCTGCGCGTATTCGTGGTCATCAGCGCGTTTGAGGTCCGGCTTGGGTCCGGTGGCGAACGGAACTCCGGCGCTGTGGGTCATCACGTGCCGGATCGTGGTGCGGTCTTTGCCGTGGCTGGTGTAAGTGGGCAAGTACTCGCACACGCGGTCGTCGAGGGCGAAGTGCCCGCGTTCGACGAGCATGTGAACGACGGTCGCGGTGATCGCTTTGGCGGACGAGTACGTGCAGAAGGGCGTTTTGGTCGTCACCGGGATTTTCTCGGCGTCCGGGGGGTCGGTGGGGGCGTTGCCCCAGCCATGGCCGATCGCGCGGTTGAGGACCACCTTGCCGTTATGCCGCAGGCACACCTGAATGGCCGGGTGCATCCCTGCCGCATACCAGTGCCGGGCGGCTCGCCAGATCCGTTCGATGGCGGCTGGGTCGATCTCGGAGTGGTCTTCGGCGCCGACGGCCGTCACGGCGTCCAGGTCGGCCGGGACGCGGATCCTGCCTTGCAAGTCAACCTGGGCGGTCATGCATGCGAGGGTACGTGCAGCGACGATCGACCCCTGATATCGCCATAATTACGCCCGGTCGCCCTCCGTGTCGTCGAAGAACCGCCAGTCGCCGTCGACCTCGACTTCCATCCGCCAGCCGAGCTCAGAGTTGTCGGCCTTGGCGTCGACGAACCACGCGTGCGCGTCGTCAGCGCTTTCGATGTCCTTTGTATCGACGACGTCACCGTGCGGATTGATTACTCGGTAAGTAGCCATCCCCGAGGGTTACCCACTACGGCCCTACCGAATCGGGTCATTCCCCGGTGAACTGTGGCGGGCGTTTGGCGAACGTCGCCGCGATTCCCTCCGAAAGATCCTTCGACGGAAGGAACGCGGCGTTCCACGCGGCCACGTAGCGCAGGCTCGCCGACACCGCCGAAATCCGTTGCTGGTCAAGGACATCCTTGATGCCGCGGACGGTCAGCGGTGGGTTGGCCGCGATTTCGGCAGCCGCGGCATGCGCAGCTTGCAGGGTGGCGTCGGCGTCGGCGAACACGTCGTTGACCAAGCCGATCTTCTCGGCGCGGGCCGCGTCGATGTCCTTACCGGTGAGCGCCAGTTCACGCAGGTGCCCGTCGGAAAGAATCAGCGGCAGCCGGGCCAGGCTGCCCACGTCGGCGACGATGGCCAGCTTGACCTCGCGCACCGAAAACTTCGCGTCGGCGCTGGCGTAGCGGATGTCGACCGCGGAGATCAAGTCGACGCCGCCGCCGATGCACCAGCCGTGCACCGAGGCGATCGTCGGGGTGCGGCAGTCGGCGACGGCGCTGATCGTGCTCTGCATGCGCAGCACCTCAGCGTGGAAATCGCTGCGGGGTCCGGCCATCGCGCCGTCGGCCAGTACCGGAGCCAGCGTCCCGCCCATCGCGGGCAGGTCGAGGCCGTAGCTGAAGTTGGGTCCAGACCCGGTGATGACGATGGCCCGCACGTCGGGGTCGGCGTCGAGCGCGGCGAACAGCTCCGGTAGCTCTGACCAGAATGCCGGGCCCATCGCGTTGCCCTTGCCGGGCCCGATCAACGTCACCTGCGCGACGTGGTCTTTGGTTTCGACGGTGACGGATTCGTACTGCTGACCCATGTCGAGACCGTACCGTGGACGCCATGTCCTCTGACCTGCGGCCCGGACCCGACTCTCGACCCACCGACGAGTTGGCCTGCGCTGAAGCCGCGCTGGGTGCCCTGCAGCATGTCGTGCATCCGATCTCCCGCGAGGAGTTGTCCAAATCGACGCCATGCACGGAATTCGACGTGACGGCGCTGACCGACCACCTGATGAACTCGATCACCGTGATCGGTGGCGCCGCCGGAGCGGAGTTTCCGGAGCGCGACACCGGCGACGCGGTGGAGGGGCAGATCATCGGGGCCGCTCGGCCCGCCCTGGACGCATGGCACCGCCGCGGCCTCGGCGACACCGTCACGATTGGCCCCAATGAGCTGCCCGCAACACTCGCCGTCAGCATCTTGTCGCTCGAATTCCTGGTCCACGCTTGGGATTACGCGGCCGCGACCAAACACCCGCTACACGTCGCCGAGCCGCTGGCCGATTACGTGTTCGGGCTTGCCAAAAAAGTCATCACCCCGCAGGGGCGCACGACGGTGGGTTTCGACGATCCGGTCGAAGTCGCCGACGATGCGTCCGTCCTCGACCAGTTGATTGCTTTCACGGGCCGCGACCCGGCCCAGGCCTAGACCCGTTCTAGATAGAAGTAGGCAGGGCGGCCGCCCTTCAAGGCGAACTTGCCGTTCATGAGGCCGATTACCGCGTGGTCGTCGATCCGCTTGAAGTGATCATGTGTCGGCTGACCGTCATAAACCATTGTGGCGGTTACCTCGCCGCGAAACTCTTCCATCCACAAACTGGCCTCGCCGTTGCCGAGCTCGACGTTGGAGAATTTATTTCCGTCGGCATCCAGGCAAATCAATGGCTTGACGTCGGCCTGCGAGTTGAACGTCTTGCCGAACCATTGCGCCTCCTCGAGAGCGGCGTTCAGCTTGTGGCCGGTGTTGAAAGCGCCGCCCTTCCACTCGCCGAGCATGCCGTCGATGGTGGCCGGCGGCAGACTTGCCCAATAGTCGTCGAGCTCGGCGTCGGCGATCAGCTCGGCGCGTTCCTTGAACTCGGTGAACTTCTTGCGGGCCAACGCGTCACTCATGACTTCTCCCTTAGATCCAGGCCTGCGCGAACTGCAGCAGGGCGTCGTTTTCCTCCGGGGCACCGATGGTGACCCGGACACCGTCGGTGCCGTACGGCCGGACCACAATGCGTGCCTCGGCGGCCTGCTCAACGAATTCAAGCGTGCGCGACCCCAGCGGCAGCCAGATGAAATTGGCCTGTGACGGTGGCACGCTGAATCCGGCGCTGCGCAACGTTTCGCTCACCCGGGTGCGTTCGGCGACCACCGCGTCGGTGCGGGCCAGCAGTTCGTCGGCCGCGTCCAGCGACGCGATCGCGGCGGCCTGCGAAACATTGGTCGTGGTGAACGGAACCGAAACCTTGTTCAGCGCGGTGATCACCGGTGGTTCGCCCACTGCATAGCCCACTCGCAGGCCGGCGAGACCGTACGCCTTCGAAAACGTCCGCAGCACAACGACATTGCTGTAGGAGCGAACCAGACCCAGGCTGTCAGGCGCCATGTCGTCGCGGATGTACTCGACGTAGGCCTCGTCGATGCATATCAGGATGTGCGACGGCACCGCCTCGACAAACGAGACCAGCGCCTGCGGGTCAACCACAGTCGACGTCGGGTTGTTCGGGTTGCACACGAAGATCAGCCGGGTGCGGTCGGTGACCGCGGCGAGCATCGCGTAAAGGTCGAAGGTCTCGTCGCGCAACGGGACCTCGATCGGGACCGCGCCGGCGACCCGCACCTGCAACGGGTACATCTCAAAGCTGCGCCAGCCGTAGAGCACTTCGTCGCCCACCGACGCGGTGGCCTGGATGAGCCGCTGGCACAGATTGACCGACCCACCGCCGACGGCGATGTGCTCCACAGCGAAGCCGGCGCCGACGTGCTGCGCGAGCCGCGACTTCAACTCCGTGTTGTGGTTGTCCGGATAACGGTTGACCACGTTCAACGCCTGGTCGATGGCAGCCCGCACGCTGGGCAGCGGACCGTGCACCGTCTCGTTGCTGGCCAGCTTGATCGCACCCGCAACCGTCTTGCCCTCGACGTAGGCTGGCAGCTCGGCCAATTCGGGGCGCAGGCGAGCGGTCATCGGTTCGTTGCGGCGTGGAAACCCCTGGGTTCTGCCGGGGGAGCAGACGCCGCCTCTCCGTTCGATCGCTTGTCGGTGGTTGCCATTACGTTGGCGAAGTGTCGCGATACCGGTTGTGTGGAAACGTCGCGCTTAGAACCCGCAAGAGCCAACCGGTTTTCGAGGGCATAGTCTGCAACGCGGGTCCGTGCAACGCCGACGTGATCGCTGCACGCAATATCGCCGCCGGGCGGGCGGTGACAGCACGGGGAGACCTCGGCGTTGGCCGGTCTGCGAACCGTGAACCTCAACTCTCTCTCCTGCCGCATAGGTAGTGGACGGGTTGGAATCTTCCGGCTTCGGCCGGGAGAGGACGTCAATTCGACAGCATATGTCCCGCTATGTACGCTGTGCTCCGCGGCGGTTCCGGGAGCCGGCTGGGGTCCGGTACCCTCAGGAAATCCAAGGAGGCGTGCCAGAGCGGCCGAATGGGACTCACTGCTAATGAGTTGTCCTCTTACCGGGGACCGGAGGTTCAAATCCTCTCGCCTCCGCCAACTACAAAACTGAACACATGCGCCCGTAGCTCAACGGATAGAGCATCTGACTACGGATCAGAAGGTTGGGAGTTCGAATCTCTTCGGGCGCGCTTAGAAGAGCAACGGCAGTATGTCCAGCAGGAAATTGCCGCCGGTCGCATTCGCGTCGAGTAGGTCGCCAAAGACAGCGGCAAGGTCGAGGTAGCCGGGTGAGGTGAGGTCAGCACCAGCCAATGCGGTGCTGCCGGTGCCGATGATCATCGCGATGTCGTAGTCCCCCAGGGCATTAAGGCTGGTACCTCCGGCGTGGGCCACGTCGATGCCGCTGCCGGTGTTGAAGACCGAGGCAAAATCAAGGTTGCCGTTGGCAGTGGCGTCGATATTGCCGCCATTGGCCAGTGCTGCCGAAAAGCTGCCGCCCTGGGCCGCGGCGTCGCTGGTGTTGCCGTTGACCAATGCGAGGTCAAGGTTCCCGACGGCGTTCGTGGAGCTGCCGTTACCGACGGTGGTGGCGACGTCCAGTTGGCCCAAACCAGCGTTGGCGCTGCTGCCGGTGCCGTCGGCGGTGGCGGCGTCAAGCCCGCCGCCGACTCCGACAGTGGCTTTGCTACCGGCACCGATCGCGGTCGCGATGTCAAAGTTGCTGTTCACTCCGGCGCTGGCGGTGCTGTTGGTGCCCGTAGCGGTGGCGAGCAGAAAATTGCCGGCCACTCCTGCGGAGGCATTGCTGTTGTCGCCGTTGGCGATTGCGGCATCAAAGCTGCCCAGCACCCCAGCGCTTGCGGTGCTATGTGTGCCGTCGGCGAAGGCGAAGTCGAGGAAGCCGCCGTTGGCGCTTGCGTTGGAGCCGTTGCCGATGGCGATGGCGATGTCCCCGATGCCAGAGGTGGCAGTGGCGGTATTGCCCGCTGTCGGAAACAGATCTATCTCGCTGATCGAGATCTGCATGTCCAACACGGGTGCCGCCGTCTGGGCGGGCAGTGACAGACCGGCCACTAATTCATCGACCCACGAAACCGGGTCGGCAGATGAGTCGGCCGAGGCAATGCCTGGCGAGGAGGCCAGCGCCGCCCCAACGCCGAGCCCGCCCGCCAGCATCCCCAGTCGACCGATCCGAGTAGCCAATCTCATCGGTCATCCTTCCCTGGGTTACCCCCGAGGGTTCCGACGAGGCAGCACGCTACCCCGACACACCTGTTTGACACAAGTAGAACTATCTTGGTGCACTGTGCACGTGTCGTACCGCAGCGACGAAGGAGGATCGGTGAAGACCATGTCTAAGTTGTTGGTCTTTGGCCTCGTTGAGCTGGTGGTGTTCGGTGCGATGCTGTTTTTTCCAGCAGGCACTTTCAACTACTGGCAAGCATGGATTTTTCTGATGGTGGTTGGCATCGCGGCCTGGGCCCCCGTCATGTACATGCTGCGCACGAACCCCGTCGCGCTTGCGGGTCGGATGCGTGGCGGGCCGATAGCGGAAGTGCGGATGGCGCAGAAGGTTGTTATTGCCGCCTTGTATTTGTCGCTGGCGGCAATGGTCGTCGTCAGCGTCCTCGACCACCGCTTCGGCTGGACGACGGTACCCACGACGATCTGCTTGGTCGGTGACGTTCTGGTCGCCATGGGATTGGGTGTGGTTGCGCTGGTGATCATTCAGAACAGCTATGCGGCCTCAACCGTCCGTGTGGAGGAAGGCCAGAAGCTCGTCTCCACCGGCTTGTATGGGATGGTGCGGCACCCCATGTACACCGGCAACGTGATCATGATGGTCGGCATCCCGCTAGCGCTCGGTTCCTACTGGGGACTGGTCTTCGTCGCCGCCGGTCTGATCGTGCTCGCCGTGCGCATCCGCGACGAGGAAAAGCTGCTCCAGCAAGAGTTGACGGGATATCGCGAGTACACGCTGTCGGTTCGCTATCGCCTGGCACCGCGCATGTGGTAGCAGCCGCACTGTCGGGCCAAGCTTCTCGCGGACGGCGCGTCGAATATGGCGGACACCGCAAGCTGGATATCAAGAGCTGAATTGATCGCGGCGATTGCCCGCATCGCGGAAAGCGAGTCCCCGCCCAAATCAAAAAATGACTCATCCACCCCGACGTCGTCGATACCCAGCACCGCAGCGTAGATACCGGCCAGCATCTGCTCGATCAGAGTCGTCGGCTCAGCCGCGTCGAGCACGTCGATCGACGACAACCGCTGTGCCGGGTCGGCGGTCATGGCCACCAGCACCCGTGTGAATCCCTCGATGAATGTTTCGATTGTGGCCGTGTCAAAGACATCCGCCCGGAATTGGACGCGAAGGTCCAATTCGGGGCCGGGTACGGCTTGGATCGTGAGCGGGTAGTGGTAGTAGTCCCGGTTGGCGAACTCGGTGACGGCTAATCCGTCACTGCCCGAAAGCGCGGTGGTATTGGTCGGGTAGTTCTCGTAGACAAATACGGTGTCGAACAGCCTCGGGTGCCCGGTGATGCGGTGAATCTCGCTGAGCGCCAAGTGCTGGTGTTCGAGTGTGTGGTTCTGGGTGTTGTGCAGTTGGTTGAGAAGCTCGGCCGCGGTGGTTGTCGAGGTGATGCTCGCCCGCACCGGCAGCGTGTTGATCAATAGACCCACCATGGAGTCAGCGTCGGGCAGCTCCGCGGGCCGTCCGGAGACGACGGCGCCGAAGGCGACGTCATGCTGACCGGTCAGCGAGCACAGCAGCTGCGCGAATGCGGCCTGCAGCACGGCGTTGACGGTGGTGTGGTGTGCGCGGGCGAGCTCGCTGACCGCGCGGGTGGTCGCCTCGGGCACCCGAAACGCTGCGACGTCTCGCGGGCCGAGCCCTAGCCGGTCCGGCGGGCCGACCAGGGTGGGAGTGTCAAAGCCCGCGAAAATTTCGCGCCAGGCGGCGCGGGCGGCGTCGCGGTCCCGTCCGTCCAGCCAAGTGACGAACCGGCGATACGGGACGGCTGGGGGTAGCCGCTGCTGGTAGTAGCTTGCAAATATCTCTTGCTGCAAGATGGTCAGCGACCAACCGTCGAGGACGATGTGGTGGTTGGTGAGCACGAACCGGTGCTGATGTTCGCCCGTGCGGATCAACGCCGCTCGCAGGGCCGGCTGGTCGGTGAGATTGCAGACCGCGGTGCGTTCGGCGGCGCAGACCTCCCCAACCTGTTGCTCGAGGTCTTCCTCGCCTCCGCTGAGGTCGATATACCGCCAGGGCGCAACAGGATTGGCGGGGATGATCTGCACCGGCTGGTCGAACTGTTCGCAGAATTGGGCGGCCAGGTTGGGATGCCGGTTTACCACCGTGCTGACCGCCTCGCGTAGCCGGTGCGGATCGAGTGGACCGTTGAATGTGATGTCCAGTTGCACCGCATACACATCGTCGTGGCTGGCGTGAGAGACGTTGGCGTGAAAGAGCAACCCGTGTTGCAACGGAGTCAGCGGCAAGACGTCTGCGATCTGATGTTGCTGCTCAAGTTCGTCGATTTGCTGCTGGCTTAGCCGGGCAGGGGCGAGATCCGACGGCGTCAACCCGCCTCCACCGCGGCGCACATGCGCGCAGATACCGGCGAGGGCCTCAAACCACAAGCGGCTCAGCCGATCAACCGCCGAATGATCCAGCGCCGACGGTGCCCACGTCCACCCGGCGCGCAGTTGCGGGCCGGCGTCGGTGTCGATGGTGCCCGCGTTGAGTTCTACGCTGTGCATCAGCGGCATCGGTATTGCCGCGGCGCTGCCGGCGACCGATCCGCTTTCGGCGCAGATGCGCCACACGTTATCGGACACTTCAGCCGCCGACGCACCCAGGCGGCCAAGATAATTGAACCCGATCACTGGGTCGGGCGCCTCGATGTCGACGTCGGTGTTCAGGTAGCGCAGCAGTCCGTAGGTCAGCCCGTCCGGCATGCAGCGAAGCTGCTCTTTGGCGTCCTTGACGATTGCCCCCAAGGCCGTCTCGCCAGCGGTCACCTGCGCCCAGTTCAATCCCCCTACGGCCAACGACACCGGATACTTGGTGGTGAACCATCCCACCGTGCGTGACAAGTCGACATCGGTGGCCACGTCTTCGTGGCGGCCATGTCCCTCCACATCGATTGCGATTGGCGCCCCGCGACCGCCCACGAATTCCGTCACGGCCAAAGCGAATCCGATCAACAGGATGTCGTGGATCCCGGCGTGAAAGGCTGCCGGTACCTCACCGAGCAGCATGCGGGTTGTCTCGGTATCGAGCTCCAAGGACAAGTTGCCGGCGGTGACGAAGGTGTCGCTCGCCGGCTGCACCGCCGGGAGCGCGGCGGGGGTCGCCGCAATCTTTCGCCACGCATGAGTCTGCGCTTCGACCGCCGCGGTGCGGGCGTGCTGGGCCAGCAGCGACGCCCAACGCTGAAATGATGTGCCGCTGGACGACAACGCCGCGGACCGGCCGCGGTGATGCTGGGCCCAGGCGATGTTCAAGTCTTCCAACAGGATTCGCCACGACACCCCGTCGACGGCCAAGTGGTGCACGATCATCACCAGCTGCTCGGTGGAGGTCACCCACAACGCGCTGAGCATTAGCCCGGCGGCCGGGTTTAACCGCGACCGCGCCTCCGCTACTGCTGCGTCGGACAACTCGTCGATGGTGTGCAGGCATGTGCGGGCATCCACCGACCCGGCTTCGGGCACGTGCAGCGACCATCCGCCGACTCCGTCGTCGACGCGCAGCCGCAGCATCGGGTGGCGATCCAGCAAGGCCTGCAACAGCGTCACGACGTCGGCTTCGGTCGCCCCCGCTGGTGCTTGCATCAGCACCGTCTGGTTGAACTGGTCCACCGGGCCTTGGACGTCTTGCAGCCAGCGCATGATCGGTGTCGCTGTCAGCGGCCCGATGCCCTCATCGGCTGGGCTGGCCGCGCTGTCGGCCACTCCGGCTACCCGCGCCAGCCGCGCTACGGTCTGCTCGACGAAAATATCGCGCGGCCGACACACCAGGCCCGCCGCACGGGCCCGCGCCACCACCTGCATCGACAAAATGCTGTCGCCGCCGAGTTCGAAGAATGAGTCGTCGATTCCGACTCTTTCAAGGCCGAGTACTTGAGCGTAGATGCCGGCCAGGACTTCTTCGACGGCGCTGTCCGGGGCGCGATATCGGTCGACGTCTTGGTATTCGGGTGCCGGCAGGGCGCGGGTGTCGAGTTTGCCGTTGGGCGTCAGCGGCAGCGCGTCCACGACGACGACCGCGGCCGGCACCATGTAGGACGGAAGCCGCTCGATCAGCTCGGCGCGCACCGCCGCCGGGTCTGCGGTCCCTGTCAGGTATCCCACCAACCGCTTGTCGCCGGGTCGGTCCTCGCGGGCGATCACCACCGCCTGGCTTACTCCTTCGAGCCCAGCCAACGCCGCTTGGACTTCGCCGAGCTCGATGCGATACCCGCGGATCTTGACCTGTTCGTCTGCCCGGCCCAGATACCGCAGC
>DAIODV010000039.1:0-4656 GCA_036746615.1 Mycobacterium sp. | reverse complement strand
GTCCAGCTGCCCATCAGCGCGCCAACACACCAAATCTCCGGTGCGATACATGGTTTGGCCGGGCATCCCGAACGGGCAAGCCACAAACCGTGACGCGCTCAACCCGGACCGGCCGACATAGCCATATGCCACGCCGGCGCCGGCCACATACAACTCGCCAACGACTCCGGTGGGCACCGGCCGCAACCGGCCGTCGAGCACGAAAAAGCCAAGATGGGCCAGCGGTGCCCCGATGGGGCTGACAGCGCTGTGTGTATCGGTATCGACGATCTGTCGAATCGAGGCGTGCACCGTTGTCTCGGTGATGCCATACATGTTGATCAGCCGCGGTGAACCCGGGTGGTTGTCCAGCCACGGCCTTAGCCGCTGCGGTTCCAGCGCCTCACCGCCGAACACCACCGCCGCAAGCTTGAGCTGGTCGCCCATCTCGGGGTGCAAGCAATCAGCGGTTTGCAGGGCATAGAACGCCGACGGGGTTTGACTTAACATGCTGACTTGTTCACCAACCAGCAAGGCGTGCAAGTCTTCTGGTGAACGTGCTACCGCGTCGGGCACCACCACCACCCGCCCGCCGTACAGCAGCGCGCCGAAGATCTCCCACACCGAGAAGTCGAACGCCAAGGAATGCGACTGCGACCACACCTGTCCGGCCAGCTCCAGCTCGGTATCCAGTGTCTGCAGCAGCCGGGTCACGTTGCGGTGCGGGATGGCCACCCCTTTAGGCGTCCCGGTCGTGCCTGACGTGTAGATGAGGTAGGCGATCTCGTCGGGACCGGGCACCGCTAGCGCGGTCGTGGGTTGGCGGTCGATGGCGGGGTCGTTGATATCGATGATCGCCAGGTCGTGTCGGTCCAGCTGCCGGCGCAACTCGGTGGTGGTGATCGCGGCGATCGGCGCGGCGTCGTCGAGCACGAACTGCATCCGGGCCGCCGGCACCGACGGGTCGATCGGCACATAGGCGGCCCCGGTCTTCAGCACCGCGAAGATCGCGACGATCGCCTCAATGGAACGGGGAAGCAGCAGCGCCGCACGATGCCCGGGCCCTACCCACTGACCAGCCAGCAAGTGCGCCAACCGATTTGAGGCCTCATCCAGCTCGCGGTACGTTAGAGAGCGGCCCTCACAGGTCACCGCCACGGCGTTAGGTGTGCGGGCCACCTGCGCGGCGAATACCGCCGGAATCGACACCGGTGCCGGACCTGCCTCGGTCAACACCGCCCGGTTGCCCCACGCATCCAGTCGGGCGTGCTCGGCGGCGTCGAGCACATCGATCGACGACAGGCGCCCGGCGGGGTCGGCGGTCATCGCCACCAGCACCCGCTGCAGCCGCTCGATCAGCGCGTGGATGGTGGCGGTGTCGAACACATCGGTGCGAAATTCCACTGTCCCGTCGATCCCGCTGGGCGCACCGGTCTCGGTCCAGCGTTCGGTCAACGAAAACGACAAATCCACGCGCGCAGTGCGGGTCTCCAGCGGCATCGGTGTGACTTGCAGATCACCCAAAGCCAGTTCGGCCGCGGGGTCATTGTCCTGCCAGTTCTGCCAGGCAAACATCACCTGCACCAACGGATGATGGGTCAGACTGCGGGTGGGGTTGAGCCGTTCCACGAGCACCTCGAAAGGTACGTCCTGGTGTTCGTAGGCGGCCAGGCTGCGCGTGCGTACCTGGCGCAACAGCTCGGCGACAGTGGGATCGCCGGACACATCAACCCGCAGGACCAAGGTGTTGACGAAAAATCCGACCAACTCATCCAGCGCGGGGTCACTGCGGCCGGCAATCGGAAATCCCACTGCCACATCAGAACTCGCGCTGAGCTTTGCCAGCAGCATCGCCAATGCGGCCTGCACCACCATGAAGCTGGTCGCGCTATGCTCGCGGGCCAACCGGGCGATCCGCTGCTGCAGCTGTGCTGGCAATTCCAGCACCACGCTGGCGCCGCGGTAGTCCGCCGCCGGGGGGTAGGGCCGATCGGTCGGCAGCTGCAGGCGCTCGGGCATCCCTGCCAGGGCCTGCTGCCAATAGGACAGTTGCGCGGAGATCAGACTGCCCTCGTCGTCGAGATCACCGAGCTGCGCGCGTTGCCACAGCGTGTAATCCACGTACTGCAGCGGCAATTCGGCCCAGTCGGGAGCCCGGCTAGCACACCGGCTGGCATAGGCCACCCCGAGGTCACGCACCAGGGAAGGGATCGACACGCCGTCGGCGGCGATGTGGTGTACCACGGCCACTAGCACATGCTCGTCGCCGCTGACGCGGAAAAGCCGTGCCCGCAAGGGGATCTCGGCTGCCAAAACAAACGGATGGCTTGCCGCGGCGTCGATGGCCTTGGCTAGCTGGCCTTCCGGCCAGTCGGTGGCATCGACAACGGTCCAGCCGGCATCGGCCTGCTCGGCGGCCACCACCAGCTGCTGGGGTACGCCCTCCGGGGCAGCAAACAGGGTGCGCAGGCTTTCATGGCGGCCGACCACATCGGCCAGCGCCGCGCCCAATGCGTCGGCGTCGAGGCGGCCCGTCAGCCGCAATGCCACTGCCATGTTGTAAATCGGTGAGGGACCTTGCAATTGGTCGATAAACCACAACCGGTTCTGGGCGAACGACAACGGGATGACGGCGGGCCGCTCACCGGCGACCAGCGGCACGCGTCGACTGCTGGCCCCACCGATGCGTGGCGCCAACTGGGCCACCGAGGGCGCTTCGAACAAGGCGCGCACCGAAAGGCCGTCGTCCAAGCCAGTGTTGATCGCGGCGATCAGGCGCATCGCCGACAACGAATCCCCGCCCAAGTCGAAAAACGACTCGTCGACTCCGACTCGCGGCAACCCGAGTACCTGGGCGTAAATACCGGCCAGGATCTCTTCGGTCGGCGTGGTCGGGGCCCGATATTCACCGGCGGTGTATTCCGGTGCCGGCAGCGCGCGGGTGTCGAGTTTGCCGTTGACCGTCAACGGCAACGCGTCTAACGCCACCACGGCGGCCGGCACCATGTAGGCCGGCAGTCGCTCCGTCAGCGCGGCACGCGCGGCGGCCGGGTTCGCGGTCCCGGTGACATAACCGACAAGCCGCTTATCGCCGGGGCGGTCCTCGCGGGCGATCACCACCGCCTGCTCCACCCCAGTCAGCTCGGCCAGCGCGGCCTGCACTTCGCCGAGTTCGATGCGATATCCGCGGATCTTGACCTGCTCGTCGGCGCGTCCCAGATACCGCAGCTGCCCATCGGCGTTCCAGCACACCAGATCCCCGGTGCGGTACATCCGTTCCCCGGGCGCCCCGAACGGACACGCCACAAACCGCGACCCGGTCAAGGCCGGCCGGCCGGCGTATCCGACGCCCACGCCGCGACCGGCGACATACAACTCGCCGACCACGCCCACCGGTACCGCCCGCAACCACCCGTCGAGCACAAACAACGCCGCAGTCGATACCGGTGCGCCGATCGGCGCCGCACCCGAGCCCGCCGTCAGCGGGGCACTCATCGAGGCGTACACCGTCGCCTCGGTGGGGCCGTAGGCGTTGATCACCACCCGGCCGGGCGCCCACCGATCCACCACCTCGGCCGGGCAGGCCTCACCACCAAGCAGCAACGCCGTCGACTCCAACCCCTGCGGGCAGAGTGCGTTGACTGCCGTCGGGGTTTGGGTGAGCACATTGACCTGCTCGGCGATCAGCAAGGCGTGGAAGTCGTCGGGGGAGCTGACCACCGCGTCGGGTACCACCACCAGCCGCCCGCCACCCAGCAGCGCAGCCCAGATTTCCCACACCGAGAAGTCGAAAGCATATGAGTGACATTGCGTCCACACCTGCGCCGCCGGCAGATCCGCCGGTGATGACTGCGCCAAATGGGTCACGTTGCGATGAGTAACGGCCACGCCCTTGGGGGTTCCGGTTGTGCCGGAGGTGTAGATGAGGTAGGCGATGTCGTCGGGGTCCGGCCCGGGTAGGGCGGTGGCCGGTTGGGTGTCTACCGCGGCGTCGTCGAGATCGATGACTAGCAGGTCGAATTCGTCTAGCCGAGACCGTAATTCGGTGGTGGTGATCGCGGCGATCGGCGCGGCATCGGTGAGCATGAATTCCAGCCGCGCGTCGGGCAGAGCGGGGTCAATCGCCAGATAGGCCGCCCCGGTTTTGAGTACGGCCAGCATCGCGACGACCGCCTGCGCCGATCGGGGCAACAGCAGCGCTACGCGCTGGCCGGGGCCGACGCCCCGGCCAGACAGCAAGTGCGCCAATCGGTTTGAGGCCTCATCGAGTTCCCGGTAGCTCATTGACACGCCGTCGCAGCTGATCGCGGCCGCCCGCGGGGCGCGGGCCACCTGCTCGGCGAACACCACCGGAACCGACACAGGCGCCGGGCCAGGCTGGGTCAGCATCGCTCGATTACCGAACCTGTCCAGCTCGGCGCGCTCGGCCTCGTCGAGCACGTCGATCGATGAGAGCCGCCGCGTGGGGTCGGCGGTCATCGCGGCCAGGACCCGGCTCAACCGCTGGATCAGCGTGTCGATGGTGGCGGTGTCGAAGACGTCGGTGCGAAATTCCACCTCCCCGCCGATCCCGGCGGTGAACACGAGGCTGTCTTGAGCTCCGAAGACGCCGTTGCCGAACCGCAGCGCCCACAGCCCATCGATCTGGATCGGGTTGCCGTCGGTGTTGGTCAGCTG
>DAIODV010000038.1:0-15590 GCA_036746615.1 Mycobacterium sp. | reverse complement strand
CAGCGGCGCCACCAGACCCGCCGCCAGCAGCGCACCCATCGCCGTCTTGACCGTGAACTGTGCGGCACTGCTCGGGATCAGCCCCGCAGGCCCGGCCAAGGGTGATGCGGCCACCAGATAGGCCGCCACCACGACAACGGCCATCCACACCCGGCGTCGGGCAAGCCGATGCGGCCACCCGAGCGGGCTGTGCACCCACTCCGCGAGCAACATGCCCGCCGCGAACCAGGAGAAGAACGCTGGTGGCCAATTCAGCGGATTGAGTCCGGCCGGAGCGGCGAAAGGAATCCAGCCCCACAACAAGCTGGCAACGCCGAGCGCCGCAATCGCCGGCACCCGCGCGCGGACGGGCAGCTGCCTTGCCAACAGCGCAAGGATCGGCAATGCCAGATAGAAAGTGACCTCGACCGACAGGCTCCACATCTGGGTGAGCCCGTGCGTCAACGTCAGCGGTACATAGACCTGCGTCAGCGAGAGGTTCGCCAACCACACCGTCAGGCTTGGGTGATCGGCATCCGGCAGCAGGGTCAGGATCACGACGACGGCGACCACGTAGGCCGGCATGATGCGCACCACCCGTGATCGCAGGTAATGACCGGTGGACGGGCGCGACCCCACGCCGCGCGCCGCCGCGGCATGTCCGCGCCACAACAAAAACCCCGACAGTGCGAAGAACACCGCGACCGCAAGATCGAACCGACCGAACAGCCGCCCGTCGACCCCGCTCGAGTGCCCTGTCTGGAATGCGACGTGGGTAATGACGACGCCGATGGCCGCGCAGGCCCGCATCCCTTCCACCGCGGGCAGGAAGCTGCGCGTCCCACCCACCTGCTGAGGGTCACCCATGACGACAGTGTGCCCCTGATGCGTTACCGGACAAATCGGGTACACCCTGCCCGCTACTTTTCGTCCCCAGGGACCTAAACCGCGACCTTAAATTTTGCTGTTAGGGTCGAACGAGTTTTGCTTCGCTGGCCCCAGGTCGGGGCGGTCGGGTGGTTCCGGACCGAATGAGACCAGAAGGAGGTCACGCCCACGTGAACCGAGCAGTCATGTTGCGGATGGCCGCGTGCGGGATCATGGGACTCGGAGCCGCCTTGCTGATCGCCGCCTTGCTGTTGTGGACCTACACCAGCAGCAGGATTACCAAGATTCCGCTCGATCTGAACGCCACATTGATCAGTGACGGCACCGGCACCGCGGTGGACCCGGCGTCGCTGAACAGTCAGAAGCTGGTGGTCAACAAGAACGTGCCGCTGGTGTCTCAGCAGCAGATCGACGTCGAATCACCTGCGAACGCCGATGTGGTCACCTTGCAAGTTGGTAGCTCGGTTCGGCGCAGCGACAAGCAAAAGGACAGCGGCCTGCTGCTCGCGCTTGTCGACACCGTCACGCTGAACCGCAAGACCGCGATGGCGGTTTCGGACGACACCCATCCCGGTGGGGCCGTGCAGAAACCGCGCGGCTTCAACGATGAAAACCCGCCCACCAACATCGCTTTGCCCCACGACGGGCTGTCTTACCGATTCCCGTTCCACACCGAGAAGCGGACGTATCCGTATTTCGACCCGATCGCGCAGAAGGCGTTCGACGCCAATTACACCGGCGAAGAAGACGTCAACGGGTTGACCACATACAAGTTCACCCAAGACGTCGGTTACGACGCTGACGGCAAGCTCGCCGAGCCGATCAAGTATCCCTCGCTGTACGCCAACGACGAGGACAGCAAGGTGACCGCGAGCGCGGCGATGTGGGACGTGCCGGGCGACCCCGACGAGAAGATCACCATGACCCGCTATTACGCGGCGCAGCGGACCTTCTGGGTGGATCCGGAGTCGGGCACCATCGTCAAGGAAGACGATCACGCCAATCACTACTACGCCCGCGATCCGTTGAAGCCCGAGATGACGCTGGTCGACTACAAGGTCACGTCCAACGAACAGACCATCGAGTCACAGGTCAATGCCGCGCGCAACGAGCGCGACCGGTTGGCATTGTGGTCGCGGGTGCTGCCGATTACCTTCACCAGCGTGCGGACCGAGGCGGCGCTGCTCGACCCCGGGCTAGACACGGACCATGGTTTCTTCGGCCGGGCCGAGCCGCTCGTCGAACGAGTACCCGGCGCCGAGGCCGAAACCGAGAAGCTGCCAACGCCGCCCAAAGACGTGCAGCGCGAGCACGGGCCGCCCGGCGCGGGTCCACCAAGCCCGGAAAGCCCCCCGACCGATCACCTCTAGCCTGATTCGGGTCGCGCGTCCGGGATACGCACTGGCGTTGGCACTGCTGGTGGTTGCGCCACTGATCGGCCCGGGATACCTGCTGCTGCGCGACGGGGTGTCGACCCCGCGGTCCTATCTGTCCGACAGCGCTCTCGGGCTGGTGTCGGCCCCTCGTGCGACGCCGCAAGATTTCGCAGTCGCGTTGGCGTCGCACGTGGTCGACGGCGGCCTCGTCGTGAAGGTGTTGCTCGTCGCGGCACTCTGGCTGGCCGGTTGGGGTGCGGCACGCCTGGTCGAGCTGGTCTTGCCCGAAGCGGGTACCGGCGGTCAATTTGTCGCGATCACGCTTGCGATCTGGAATCCATACGTGGGTGAACGGTTGCTCCAGGGACATTGGAGCCTGCTGCTCGGCTATGGCTGTCTGCCCTGGGTCGCAACCACGATGCTGAGACTGCGATCAGAGTCGACGGGGCTTTTCGGACTGGTGTTTTGGATCGCGCTGGCCGGGTTGACCCCGACCGGGCTGATCCTGGCCGCAATAGTCGCGTTGGTCTGCGTGGGTGCGCCGGGGGCAGGTCGCCCCCGCTGGCTCTGCGCCGCGTTCGCGTTGGCCGCCGCGGTGCTCGCCGCGCAGCCGTGGTTGACGGCTGCGGCGCTGGGCTTGTCATCACCCGACGGTATCTGGGCGCAGTCTCCCGACGTTGCGGCGTTCGCGGCCCGCGCCGAGCCAGGCCTGGGCACGCTGGGCAGCCTGGCGAGCCTCGGCGGGATCTGGAACGGCGAGGCCGTACCGGCTTCGCGGACAACGCTTTTCGCGATCGTATCCGCTGCGGTGTTGCTTGTGGTAGTGGTTGCCGGACTGCCAGCGGTGGTGCGTCGACGGGCTGCGGTGCCCCTGATAGTGCTGGCGGCAGTCTCCGTTCTCCTACCCGCTGCGTTGGCCACCGAGCCGGGGCTCGCCGCGCTGCATGCGGTGGTCAACGCCGCGCCGGGGGTCGGCGTGCTGCGCGACGGGCAGAAGTGGGTGGCGTTGGCGATGCCCGCGTACGCCCTGGCGGGTGCGGGAGTGGTGCTGACATTGCGGCGTTGGCTGCAACCCGCCGTGACTGCGCTGGTGTGCTGCGTCGCGCTGCTGCTCGCACTTCCCGACCTGGCCTGGGGCGTGGGAGGAAAAGTCGAGCCAGTGCACTACCCGGCAGACTGGCCAACCGTCGCGGCGTTGATCAACCATGATCCCGGTGTTGTCGCGGTACTTCCGGCCGACACCATGCGGCACTTCGCCTGGAGTGGGTCGGCACCGGTACTCGATCCGTTGCCCCGCTGGGTACGCGCCAACGTCCTGATGACTGGTGACCTGATCATTTCTGGTGTGACGGTTCCCGGTGAGGGATACCGCGCGCACCAGGTCCAGCGGTTGTTGTTGACCGGCGCCCCGCCTGCCGCGCTTCGCGCCGCGGGTGTGGCGTGGCTGGTCGTCGAAGCGCGGACTCCCGGCGATGTAGGCTTGGCCGCCAAGACATTTCAACGACTGCCGGTGACCTATCGCGGCCACGACTTGACGCTGTATCGGGTCGGCGGCACAGCCGTCCGAGCTTCCGGCGACCGGCGCTTGGTTGCGGTGATCGCCCACCTTGTGTGGTTGGAGGTGCTGCTCGCCGGAGCCGTCGGCATGATGGTGACGATTTGGCGACAGCAGCACGTAAAGACCGTATAACCTTGTCCGCCAACCTATCTCGACTAGCAGCCAGATTTATCGGGTAGGTTCGTCGGTGTCCGAGGCCCAGCTGCTCGGCATCAGCGGGATGGTCGGGCCGCCGCCCAACGAATCGCCGGGCAGCGTGGTCAACCCCGCGGCTTGTGCCGCACTGGCCTTTGGGGCGGCGCCGGCGAATCCCAGAGTTCCCGCAGCCTGATCCGAGGCCACCACCGAAGCGACCGGCTCCTCGTCCGCGTCGAAATCCATGTATTCGTAGCGGTACCCACGGTCGAGCAGCCCGGCCCGCCGGCGCCGCCGCCGGTCAGCCGGCGCGCGCCCGGCGGCAGCGGCCGCCGCGCCGGCGGCATCAGCCTCGAGGGCGTTCTGCTTGGTGCGGGTGCTGGCGCTCATCGGCGAGCCAGACCCAATGCCGGGAGGACCGACGACGTAGGGATAGCCGAAGCCCTTGACCTCGGCCGCCGGCGGCGGCGGCGCGGCACTGTGAGCTGGGACGGCGGTCGACGCGGGCGCTGTGGCCGAGGTCGGTGCAGGCGCCAATGCCTGCACGCCGACGGGAGAGGTCATCCCGACAACCGGAGCAACCGTGGATGGAGCCGGTGCTACCTCGCCGGGGACGGCAGGCATTGCGGCGGAGGGGGATTGGGACACGCCGGCCAGCCCGGCCAGCCCCGCAGAGCCGCCCAGCGATCCGATGGGGAGGAAGGGTGCAACCAGACCGAACGAGAGCTGAGTCAATTGCGTCAATTGCGGGGCGAATGTGATTGCAACTTCGCCCGCCCAGTGCGGAAGCTCGGTTGTCAGCACCGTATCGGTCAACAGGCTTGCGATCGGATTGGGCGACACCAAATCTTTCTCGATCGCGCTGCCGATTTCGCCCAGCCGGGTTTCCCACCAACTCAGCTGGGTCGGGCCACCTCCGCTATCTTGATTTCCACTGCCGCTGCCGGTGCTGCTACTGGCTTTCTGGATCTGCGGCGCCGCGCTCGTTTGCGGCGTCGACGCCACTGCGGCGCTCGACACAGCTTGATACGTCGCCATCGTCGTCGCCGCCTGACCCCACATCCGCGCGTAGTCGGCCTCATTGAGAGTGATCGGAATCGTGTTGATCCCAAAGAAATTCGTCGCTACCAATACTGCGTGGATCGCGTGATTGGCGGCCAATTCCGCCAGGGTGGGCATCGCCGCCACCGCCACGACGTACGCGGCCGCCGCCATTTCATGCTGCGTCGCCGTCGCCGCGCTGTTAGCGCTGGCCTGCATGAGCCATGCCAGATATGGCACGTTCGCGGCAACATAGGACTCCGCGCTGGGGCCCTGCCATACGCCAGCTTGCACTGACGCCAATACCGAGCTGAGCTCCTCCGCCGACGACGCGTACTCATCACTCAACGACGACCATGCGCCAGCGGCAGCGAGTAACGACCCCGGCCCCGGCCCGCTGCTCAGCAGCGTCGAATGCACCTCCGGCGGTGAGGCCATCCAGATCGGCGCGGTCATCGAGGCGGCACCGACTGGGCGGCGACCAGAGCGTCGAGAACGAGCAACATCATGACAGACACCAGAGCCGATCTTTCCCCGGCGTTCATGATTCCGCAATATCGGGTTGTATAAACCTCAGACGACGCAGATTCGGTTATCCAAGAGCTAGATCTCCGCTAGAGCGGAAGTGCCCTCACGGCGTTTCGGGTACGCGCACGAGAAATCCGCTCACGATCAGCGTTCGAGCTAACGCCGTTTGCTCCTGTGCACTTAGCCCGGGCAGTTCGGAAACCCGAAACGGCCCGTTGTTCCTCGAGACGAACTGCAATGCTTCTTCCTGGTCGGGCCTGCCTGCTATCGACAGCTGAGCAAACTGCAGAGCCACACCACCCTCAACAGACGCCACCTTCGAATAGAGGGGTTGGTACTTCACTACCCTTGTCTGCCCGTCGATCCCAGCGGCGTTTGAGGCCGGCCCGACCGGTGGGCAGCGCCCGCGCCGGACCAGGACGTCCTCCATGGTGTCGAGGCCTGCCGCGATGACACTCGGGTTCTCGATGGTTCCGACAATGTCACTGATGACGTCGCCTAGGCCCGCGCGCACGCCCGGATCATCGAGGTGTCGGGGCGGCAGAAGGGCGTGCAGCCGGTCGTCTTGCAAACTCAGCGAATGAAGCACATGGCCGATGAGAGTAAGCACGGTCGGAGCGTGAATTCCGACGGTCAGGTGGATGGATGGCTCCGACGCTGTTTCAGCCGCATGAACCCGACCGCGTGGCACGTACAGCACATCGCCTGCTTCCAGGCGGACTTGGGTTGGCAATGGTAGGCCCGCCGTCGTGACCCCCTCCCGGCGAAGCATCTCGTGCGGCGGTACATCGGCACCGTCGGACAAACGCCAGATCTTGGATCCCTGGATCTGAAGGATCAAGACGTCGTGCGGGTCGTAATGGGGGACAAAGCCAGTTGACTCGGGCGGCGTGACGTAGCCGTTGACCCGCGTCGGGAAATTCAGCTCAACCTCAAGGGAATGGGATAGCGAGGCGAGTGCGCGGACGTATTGCTCGAGACCATTCAGGACGATCGTGTAGCCGTCGGCAAAGCCCTCGCGGGCGCGGGCAAGATCGAGATTGCCATCAGCAAGCCGGTAGCGGTCGGGATGCATGTCCGCGCCGTCCTTTACCAGCCGCACCGCCGATGGCTCTGGCTGGACATGCTCCAAGAGGTCCTCGACTATCGACGCCCCTGGCAGGAGGCGATCGAAAAAGTCGGCGCGGCATCGCCGGACATGGTAATGCGTTGTCCCCCAGACCTTGTCAAGAAAGGTCTGCACCGGGAGAGGTTGAAGCAACCAACCTAACGAGGACTCGACGGTAACCCCTTCAGTTGGTGATCACACCACTCCGCTGACGCGCTCACCGGCCATCACCGACTCAAGCACGCTGCGCATCGCGTCAGCGCTTTGCCGCCAAGAGAATTCGGTGCTACGCACTTGTGCCTTGGCGCCGAGCTGATCACGCAGAACGGGATCGGCCAGTAACTGCTGCAGCCGATTCACCAACTCGGCGTGGCTGTCGACGAGCACCCCGGTCACCCCGTCGATGATCGAGTCAGCCAACCCACCAGACGATCGGTAGCCAATCGTCGGCACGGCGTGCTGGGCTGCCTCGATGACAGCCAGGCCCCAGCCTTCTTTGCGCGACGGCAGCACATGCACCCAAGACTGTTGCATGACATGGTGTTTGGCGACGTCGTCGATGTGGCCGTGGAACGTCACCGCATCGCTGATGCCCAGCCGCGCGGCGTGGTCGACCAGGCGCTGCCACCACCATCCCCCGCCGACGATGTCGAGATGCAGACCCGGGGTGGACGGCCGCAACAGTGCCACCGCGGCCATGGCGTCCTCGATCTGCTTGTGCGGCACCAGCCGGGACAGCACCAACACCCGCGGGTCATCCGCGCGCGGACCACGAAGCGACTGCTCTGGAGCCTCGTCGAGGCCGTTGCGCACCAACGCTATTCGCTCATTGGCGACACCCAGGCCGACGAGGTCGCGCGCCGACGGCAGCGACACCGTCACATATTGGTTGTGGCGATGCAGTACTGGCGACAACCGCGACTCGACCAACCAGCCGAGCCGGCCGAGTACCGGGCCGGCCACCGGCCACTGCTCACGATGGCAGTGGTGTACCAGCACCGCGACTCGGCGTCCGTAGATCAACCGGGCCAGAAACGGCAAACCATTCTGGGTGTCGACCACCACATCCGGTCGCACCCGCCGCAGTGGCCCGATCCCGAGCCTGGCCGCCGCCATCGCCAACAGCGCCCACACGTATACCGAATAGCGCCCACCCGCCCGGCTGATCCGCACACCGTCGACGACTTCCCGGCGTGCCGCGCCGGGATAGCGCGCCGTGCGCAGGGTCACCGCCACACCCGAGGCAGCCAGCTGGGCTCCGATGCGCTGCAGATAGGTTTCGCTGCCACCGCCCTGTGGGTGGCCGGTATCGCGCCAGCACAGCAGCAGTACCGAGCGCAAACCAGACATCACCGGTCAGCCTAACGGGCGCCTGCGTACGGTTGGTCCAGTGGCGGTGACTGACCTGTTCGCACAGCGAGCGACCCTGCGCAGGTCGGTGCGCCTGCTGTCAGAATTCCGCTACGAGCAGCGTGATCCGGCGCGCTTCTACGGAACGCTGGCAACTGATACCGCGGCCATGGTCGGCGCCCTCTGGCAGGGCATCCACGGCGAACGCCCGGCCGGTCGCAGCCTGCTCGACGTCGGAGGCGGGCCCGGCTACTTTGCGAAGTCCTTTACCGACGCCGGGTTTCGGTACATCGGCGTAGAGCCGGACCCCAGTGAAATGCACGCTGGGGGGCCAATTTTGACGCGTGCAGCAGGGACGTTCGTGCGCGCGTCCGGAATGGCGCTGCCGCTCGCCGACAACAGCGTGGACATCTGCCTGTCATCCAATGTCGCCGAGCACGTGCCCCGTCCGTGGCAGCTCGGCGGCGAGATGCTGCGAGTGACCAGGCCAGGCGGGCTGGTCGTGCTTTCGTACACGGTGTGGCTGGGCCCGTTCGGCGGCCACGAAATGGGGCTGACGCATTATCTGGGCGGCGCCCGGGCCGCTGCGCGTTATGCCCGTAAACACGGTCACCCGGCCAAGAACAACTACGGATCGTCGTTGTTTGCGGTGTCGGTGGCCGACGGCGTGGACTGGGCGGCCAGCACCGGAGCGCTGGTCTGCGCGTTTCCGCGCTACCACCCGAGATGGGCGTGGTGGCTGACGGAGGTGCCGGTGCTACGGGAGTTCCTGGTGAGCAATCTTGTACTGGTCCTTCAGCCCCTGTAATGGAACATGTTCTAATTCTTTCCCGGCTTGGGTAGGGTGGCGCCATGGGCGACATCAAGACCGAGTACGACAAGCTTTTCATCGGCGGCAAGTGGACCGAGCCATCGACCAACGAAGTCATTGAGGTGCACTGTCCGGCCACGGGTGCATACGTCGGCAAGGTGCCACTGGCGGGACCGGCCGACGTGGACGCCGCGGTTTCGGCGGCCCGCGCGGCATTCGACAACGGCCCCTGGCCTACCACGCCACCCAAGGAGCGCGCTGCCGTCATCGCCAACGCGCTCAAGCTGATGGAGGAGCGTAAGGACCTATTCACCAAGCTCCTCGGCGACGAGACCGGCCAGCCGCCGACCGGCGTCGAGACAATGCATTGGATGAGCTCGATCGGCGCCTTGAACTTCTTCGCCGGCCCGGCTGTCGACCAGGTCAAGTGGAAAGAGGTCCGCACGGGCGGCTACGGGCAGAGCATCGTCCACCGTGAGCCGATCGGCGTGGTGGGCGCGATCGTGGCATGGAACGTGCCGCTGTTCCTCGCAGTCAACAAGCTGGGGCCGGCGCTGCTCGCCGGATGCACGGTAGTGCTCAAGCCAGCCGCTGAAACCCCGTTGAGCACCAATGCTTTGGCAGAGGTGTTCGCCGAAGCCGGCCTGCCCGAGGGCGTGCTTTCGGTAGTGCCCGGCGGCATCGAGACCGGCCAGGCGCTGACGTCCAATCCAGACATCGATCTGTTCACCTTCACCGGCAGTTCAGGGGTTGGCAAGGAAATCGGCAGGCGCGCAGCGGAGATGCTCAAACCGTGCACCCTGGAGCTCGGCGGTAAATCGGCGGCGATCGTCCTCGACGACGTCGATTTGGCCTCGGCAATCCCGATGCTGGTGTTCTCCGGAATTATGAACACCGGGCAGGCTTGCGTGGCGCAGACTCGCATCCTGGCGCCACGGTCACGTTACGACGAAATCGTCGATGCGGTAAGCAATTTCGTGCAAGTACTACCGGTAGGGACACCGTCTGACCCGGCCGCCCAGATTGGCTCGCTGATCTCGGAGAAGCAGCGCGCCCGCGTCGAGGGTTACATCGCCAAGGGCATCGAGGAGGGCGCACGGCTGGTGTGCGGCGGTGGCCGTCCTGAAGGCTTGAACAACGGGTTCTTCGTACAGCCCACGGTGTTCGCCGACGTCGACAACAAGATGACGATCGCCCAGGAAGAGATCTTCGGGCCAGTGCTTTCGATCATCCCCTACGACACCGAGGAAGACGCGATCAAGATCGCCAACGACTCGGTGTACGGCCTGGCGGGCAGCGTGTGGACCGCGGATGTGCAACGGGGTATTGAGATTTCGGAGAAGATCCGCACCGGAACGTACGCCATCAACTGGTATGCCTTCGATCCGTGCTGTCCGTTCGGCGGCTACAAGAACTCCGGCATCGGACGCGAGAATGGGCCCGAAGGTGTCGAGCACTTCACTCAGCACAAGAGCGTGCTGATGCCGATGGGCTACACCCTGGAGAGCTAGCGGCCGTCTCGGCCGCTAGCTGATCTGTGCGTATTGTCGTTCGCCTAAGCCGAATTGGCGGATTCCCTCGAAGGTCTCCCCGGTGTGCAACGTGGACATCCCGTGGCGGTACTCGCGGGTGAGCGCGTCGGGCAGTTGCCGTTCCCACTGTTCATAACTCGACTGTCGATCGCTGCGCATGGCGGCCTGCGGGTACGCCGCAATCTGGTGTGCCAACGCGATTGCAGTTGTCAGCGTCTGACCCGGCTCTACCAGCCGGTTGACGAGGCCCATCTGTAGGGCCTCCTCGCCGGATACCGCACGGCCGGTCAAGATCATGTCAAGTGCGTGGCTGTGGCCGATCAGCCTGGGGAGCCGGACGGTACCCCCGTCCATCAACGGAATGCCCCATCGCCTGCAGTACACCCCGAACACGGTGTCGCTGGAGGCAATTCGCAGGTCACACCACAGCGCCAATTCGAGTCCGCCGGCGACCGCGAGTTGTTCGATCGCGGCGATCACCGGTTTGGAGAGCAGCATGCGCGTCGGGCCGACCGGCCCGTCGCCGTCGACCTCAATCCGATTGACCCGCTCGCCGCCGGGTTCGTTCATCGCTTTGAGGTCAGCGCCGGCGCAGAACTTGCCGCCCGCACCGGTGAGGACCGCGACTGACAGTGCGGGATCCTCGTCGAATCGGCGCATCGCGTCCGCGAGCGATTGCGCAGTAGGCCGGTCGATCGCGTTGCACACCTCGGGACGGTCGATCGTGATGACGACGACCGGGCCGTCAGCTTCGTAATGGACTGTCATGATCGCCTTTCCGTCGATAGCGCGAGGCGTTGATCGAGGGTGGCGTGGAAGTGCCCGATGGCGCTTTCGTGCCGACCGAATTCCACGCAAACGTTCGCCCCGGAGCGCAAGCCGCGCTGGACACCGAGCGACATTTCGTTGTCCTCGACCAAACCTCGCTCGATCAGGGTGGGCATTCTGCCGTCTCGCTGCGGGTCGGCGACCTTAGCCGCTTCTGCGAACTCGGGCGTGACGAACGTGTAGGTGGTGATCGTCGAGTGGTCAACATCCATCGGGTCGACGACGACCACGCTCACCTGGTCAGGAAATGTCGCCACCATTACGTTCGGGAACAGCTGATAGAGGAAGGTCATGCGCTCCTTGGTCGTCCACGAAGATTCTGGGCGCTCACGGAGCCTTTCAATGTTGCGGTATGGGAAGGTGATTCGACTGTTCGGGCCAAACGCTTCCACCACGTTGAGATCGTCGTACTGCAGCGGGAAGAACGTCTCACGGTGGGTTGAGCGGATGTGGTAGCCCTCGAGGAATTGCTCGATCAGCACCTTCCAATTGATCTTGAGCACCGCGGACGCCTCGGCGACGAGACGCTGCGCCGGCACCAGTTTGTCGCGCCACGGACTGCCGTCCGTCAGTGCCGCCATGGCATCGTCAGCACGCGCCCCATCGGAGTCCAGCGCTCCGATGATGATCAGACCGTCGACCTCGCTGCTGGCGACTTCGACAAGGCCGCGCGTCGGGATGTCCAAATCCGGGAATGCATCTGCGTGTGGAACATGCGCAAGTGAGCCGTCGAGACGATAAGTCCAGCCGTGGTACCGGCACACCAGCGCGTGAGAGCAGCCGGAGCCCTCAACCAGAGCCATCCCACGATGACGGCAGGCATTGCGGAATACTCGCACCTGCCCATCGCTGCCACGAACCGCGAAAAGCGGCGTCCCGAAGCAGACACGTTCGACGTGGTCCCCTGGTTTCGGGATGGCGGCGGACGGGATGAAGACGCTGGGAAGCGAACGCAGCATCCGCTGTTCGTCCGCGAATCGTTCTGGGTCGAGGTAGTTTTCCACCGGTTCGCGCCATGGCTCGCCTTCATCGGTCGTCCCCGCGTCGATGTGAGCGAGTATGCGGCGCACAACCTCGACATCGTCAGCGACTAGCGGCCTTGTCAATGGACTCATGGCGTGCCTCCCGAGCGTGTTCGGTAACGGCAACGGTAGGCTAAAACTGAAGTGACGTCAATTTATTTTTTTGCTACGCTGTCTCCGTGATCACGACCGCTGAACCAAGGACCCAGAAGGGACGTGCCACCCGCGAACGACTCCTCGCCTGTGCCCGCGACATCGCCATCGCCAACGATGGTCACATCGAGATCGCCTGGGTCGCAGAGGCAGCAGGCGTCGTGCCGAGCTTGGTCAACCGCTACTTCGGATCACGTGCAGGACTCGTAAGCGCGCTGCTGGACGATTTCTACCACCGCCTCCACGACGACGTCCTTGACCTCGATCTCGACGATCTCGGGACATGGGTGCAGCACGAGCGCATCCGCCTTGAGAAGGGCGTCCACTTTCACTACACCGATCCGATGGCCGTCATCATCTACACCCGGCTATCGCGCGAGCCCGAGGTCGCGTTGACCGAGAACAGGCACGTCGACAGCGTCGTCAAACACGCTGCCGCCAGCATCCGTCGCGGCCAGAAGCGCGGCGAACTACCGTCATCCGTCGATCCCGAGCTGGCCGGCGCGGCGATGTTCGGCGCGATGCAGCGGGTTATGGTTACCGCGCTGGGGCGCACGCCACGTCCGCGCCCGGACCGCGTGATCGAAATCCTCTGGCGCCAAGTCGCTGCCGCGGTCGAAATCGACCCCGACGTCGACGGCTAGCGCACGTTCGCCCGGGCGAGAATGCGACGCAATGTGTTCTCGAAGAGGTCATCGAGAAGCGGTTGGTGGCCGTCCTTGGCTTCGGCGGTGAGGATCAATCTGGAGACTCGGGAATATGAGTAGTAGTCAGTGCCCAAATCCGAAGTGACGGAGTACCGCAAGTGCCGCTGCCCGTCGGCCGAGTGAACGTCCTCGAGGATGCGCACTGTATTCCGGTACCCGAATTCATCGATGAAATGCGAGCAACGCGGCAGTCGCGTGGCCATGTCGTCGAATACGCTTGGGTCGAATTCACGGCCGACCTCCACGCGGATATCCGAGCTGCCGGGCAAGGACGACGGATCAGCGGGATCGTGCTCGGATATCGTTGCTACGCCGAACGATCCGGTCGCGAGCCCCAATGCCACCTGGAAGCATTCGGACGGCCGATATGCGCGCGCATTGCGCATTTCGTGGTATCTCGAATACCCAAAGTTGTCCCAGGGCTTGTAGGTGTGCACGGGCGTCCACCCCGCTGGAAAATCACTCTGTCTGGGTACCAACTCACCCAACTGTTGATCGGTCAGCGCCGCCAACCCTGGTGCAAGCTGTCCGGAACCCGCCCTACCGGCGCGGTGCCGAGCCAGCGCCGTCGGAACGGTGATCGCCACCGCGATGATTGCCACGACACACAGCGCGGCCGCAAACAGTTGTGATCGGCGATCGGTCATAGCGTGCGCAGCCTTTGCAACGTCTGCAAGGCAAGCCGTTTGACCAGGTCTATGTCCGAGCCGTTCAAATTCGTCGCGCACTCGAGCAGAATGCCGCGCACCGCGTAATACATCACGTGGTAGGTCGACGAAGGGCGCTGGCCGCCGGCGGTTTCCTCAGAGAACCTGGTGACCGCGACTGCGTCGTTGGCCGAGCGGGTGTCGACGGTGGTGGTCACTGTGCGGGCGTCGGCGATCTGATTGCCCGGCTCGGCAGAGCTGACGCTGTAGGAGCCGCACCGGCCAATCCAGTCCAGATAGTTCGCGATCAGAGCGGGACCGTCGTTCACGGGCCAGATGATAAAGCGCGCATTGAGGTTGGGTTCGTCGCTCGAAAGCGCTGTCGCTGAAGCGATTTCGTCGGTACTCGGGTTCACACGGACCACTGCGGCGAATCTGGACGACTCATACAGCCCGAGGATCTTGGGAACGTTCCCGCAGTCGGCCGGTGCATAGACCGAAGCGGGAGCCTCAGCGCGCGGAGGTGACGCCGTGGTGCTCGACGGGGCCTGCCGCCGCACCGTCCCCTGCAATGAGTAATTCCAATCGGCCGGGAAGTCGCGATAGGACGGCAATGCCGTAGCCAAGTCCCAATTCGACCGGGATAAAAGACTCGCCGACCGTGCGGGAATCATCAGCAACATCGCCCCACACGCACCGACCACCGCGAGCGCCACCGCGCCGACCATCCGCGGCCACAATCGGCTTCTCAGGACACCAGGATCACGTTCAAGCGTGCTCATCTCTGATCTCGACCCTAACCCCGGACACGGGACGGTTCCCGCACCAAAGTCGGCGCCCGGATCAGAACGCTTCTTCGCGCAGATCCATAACCGCTAGATCGACATTCGCGGCGATACCCCGATCAGCAGTCAGCCGTGGTAGCACGTTCTTGACGAAAAAGTTTGCCGCAGCGACTTTTCCGTTATAGAACGCTCGATCGGCGGCTGTCGGGACGCCGTCGAGCGAAGTCAGGGCGATCTCGGCTTGCCGAAGCAGCAGCCAGCCAATCAGTAGATCGCCGACGGCGAGCAGGAAGGGCACCGACTCCAAGCCCACTCGGTAGAGTTCGCGCGCGCTCTGCTGAGAATCGATCAGATAACCTGTCATCGTGTTGACCCAGGCCTGCAGATCGTCGAGCGCGGTGGTCAGTTGCTTGCGTGCGTCGGCGAGTTCGGGTCGGGCGTCGCCGCTTTCGATGAACGCTTCGATCTGCGCAACGATGTGTTGCAGCGCCTTGCCGTGATCGCGAACGATCTTCCGAAAGAAGAAGTCCTGCGCCTGGATCGCGGTTGTGCCCTCGTAGAGGCTGTCGATCTTGGCGTCGCGGATGTATTGCTCGATGGGGTAGTCCTGCAGGAAGCCCGATCCCCCAAAGGTTTGCAGCGATTCGGTCAACGTCTGGTAGGCCCGTTCGGAGCCCACGCCTTTCACGATCGGCAGCAGCAGATCGTTGACCCGTTCTGCCAAGTCAGCATCGGCGCCGGAGACGACAGCGGCTGCCGCCGGATCCTGGTGGGCGGCGGTGTAGAGATACAGCGCGCGCAGGCCTTCGGCGTAGGACTTCTGCATCATCAGCGCCCGGCGCACATCGGGATGGTGCAAGATGGTGACACGCGGCGCGGTCTTGTCGGTCATCTGGGTGAGGTCAGCGCCCTGGATTCGGGTCTTGGCATACTCCAACGCATTCAGGTAGCCGGTTGATAACGTCGCAATGGCCTTGGTGCCGACCATCATTCGGGCATACTCGATGATCTTGAACATCTGCGCGATTCCGCGGTGGGTGTCGCCGACCAGCCAGCCGACCGCCGGAACGCCGTGCTGGCCGAAGGTCAATTCGCAAGTGGCCGAGACCTTTAGGCCCATCTTGTTCTCGACGTTGGTGACG
>DAIODV010000037.1:13261-15713 GCA_036746615.1 Mycobacterium sp. | reverse complement strand
GGTCACCGATGTGAGTCCACCGACCCTCGTTGACTCGATCGACCGTCTCCCAGCGGCCCACGATCAGCAGTATGGCGTCCGGCTGGTCTATGGCGATCTCTGATCTCCATCTACTGGGCCATGATTCGCATTCGCCCTTCTGATCCAACGTCTCACCCAGATAGCGGTACGGGCCCCCGCGCACCAAGCTGCAGCCGATCACGGTGTGGTCGATGAATTGGAAGCCCGGAGTCGGCGGAAGGAAATGCATCAACGTCCAGCCGATCGAGTCGCCGAAGACCGACACAGTAAATGGCCGTCGCGCATCACGCTGCCCCACGGCGCGCGCAGGGATGAATGCCTTAGGCGGGGACGGCGAAACGACGGCGACCGATGACACGCCAGGCGGCAAGCTGCCCGCAAGGGGTCCACCGGCAGGCCGCGGGGAGACCGGAACAACCATTAACGTCAGGGCGGCGGCGGTCGCGGCGGTCGCGCCGGCCAGCGGCAACAACGGCACAAGCACTGGCCGCCACCGTCGGATCGGCTGCTCGATGGCCCACCACGACACGATGGACACCGCGAGCGTGACCGCGCACCGGACCGCGAACAGCGAGAGCCCTGACCAGCCGGTCCGTTGACCGTTGAGCGCCAGAAAGATCGGCCAATGCCAGAGATAGACGCCGTAGGAGATGGTGCCCAGCCACGCCACCGGACCCCACGCCAGAACACTCGCCACAGGTCCACGCTGATCGATAGCCACCGGAGCGATCACCAGCACCGCCGCCACAGCCACCGCGATCAGTAGACCCTCGTGGAACTCGCGGGCCTTGCCGGTGGCGTAGTGGGTGGCCACGCCCAACAGCGCCAAGCCGATCACCGGCAGCACGCGAGCGATCCATTTGCCCCACCGCGACCGGATCAGCGACCAGCCGCGGTTCAGCGACGACCAGTCGCTCACCAGCAGTGCCGACGCCGCGGCGCCCACCAATAGCGCCTGCGCCCGGGTATCGGTGCCGAAGTAGACCCGGTCGCGGGTGGCGGCGGACGCGAGCAAGATAGCGGCCGCAGCCGATGCCACTACACCTAGCGTGGCCAGCAGAAATACCGTCAAGCGCACGCCGCCCAGCGTGGCCCACCGCTTCCGGCGACGAGCTCGCACGTCGAGCACGATCGCCACTGCGATCAGCACCAACGGCCAGATGATGTAGTACTGCTCCTCGACACCGAGCGACCATGCGTGCTGCAACGGCGATGGCGGAGCGCCCCGGGTGAAATAGTCGGTCTTATCTGCGACAAACACCCAGTTGGCGACCCAGAAGAAGGCGGCGACCGCGTCGTCGCGCAACCCGGCAACAGCCTCGGGTGAAAAGAATTGGCGACCAACAGCCACGGCCAGCACCATCAGCACCAGTGCCGGAAGTAACCGACGGGCACGCCGAATCCAGAAGTCGCCCAGGTCAATACGGCCGCTTCGACCGAGTTCGTCGAGCAGCAATGAGGTGATCAAAAAACCGCTGAGTACGAAAAACACGTCGACACCGAGGAATCCGCCCGCCATGCCGGGAATGCCGCCGTGGTCGGCGAGTACGAGTGCGACGGCCACGGCACGCACGCCGTCCAGCGCCGGAATCCCAGGACGGCGCGGTGACCGTCCATCATCGTTGCTACTCCGGGTGGTGGCCAGTCGGCCCGCACGCGGCGGCGCGACCCATCGAGGACGCCGAGCAGAGCGAACCGGCGCGGGGTAAACCCCGGCCGGTCCCTTGCTCACCTGTCCAGTGCTCCGACCGCTCGCCTGGCCGGTGCTGTCGTTGCCGCCGATACGTCGATGCCCCTCCCAGCTGATTCCGGTGTCAGTTTAGGGGCGCCCAGCAGTCGCAAAAGTCCTCGACACGCCGTGCGTTAGCGGGCTTTTGCTGGGGGTACCGCCCGCTTGCGGGGGACTGCGAGCGCTACTTCTGCCAGCACGTCTGAGGTGTCTGCGCCCAGCTGCGGGGCCGGACCGGCGACTCGGCCCGGCGTCCGGGAAAACCATGTCGGCACACCGGGAAAGCGCACCGGGCCGTGCTCGGTGGGCAGCGTCTCGAAGAAGCCGGCAGCGTTGAGATGCGGATCGTCAAAGAGCGTGTCCGGCGTCCGCAGTGGCGCAGCGGGTATTTCCAGCTCGCGAAACAGCGTCAGCCATTCGTCGGTCGTACGCTCTCTGAGCGTGTCGGCGAGCAGGGCGTACACCGTGTCGATCTGGCGGGCCCGGCTCTCGAGAGTGGCGTACAGATCGCTTGCCCAGGGCGGCTCTACGGCTTGGATGAACGCCGCCCAATGACGGTCGTTGTAGATCAGTGCGGCGATGTAGCCGTCCTTGGTGCGGTACGGCCTGCGGTTGGGCGCCACGGTGCGGGGATAGACCGCTGGGCCGAGCGGGGGATCGAACATGGCGCCGTTGGCATGTTCGACCAACATGAAGGATGCC
>DAIODV010000037.1:0-13251 GCA_036746615.1 Mycobacterium sp. | reverse complement strand
TTTCGAACATGGCGACCTCAACTTCTTGCCCCTCGCCGGTGCGTTCCCGGTGGAACAGCGCCATCGTGGTGGCATACAGCGCTGTCAGGCCGGCGACCTTGTCCGCCATGATGGTGCCGACGTAGTTCGCATCACCGGTGAGCAGCTCTTGAACGGCGGGCAACCCGCACTCGGCCTGAATGGTGTCGTCATAGGCGGGCAGATCCCGGTCGGGTCCACGTCGGCCATAGCCGTAACAGTTGGTGTAGACGATTGCGGGATTGATTGCGGCGACTTGCTGATAGTCGAATCCGAGGCGGGTGATCGCTTTGGACCGCATCGAATGGATGAACACGTCCGCGGTTTCGATCAGAGCCCGCAATGCGGCCGCGCCTGCATCGGTCCGCAGGTCCAGGACGACGCTGCGCTTACCGCGGTTCACATTCACGAACACACCGCTCATGCCGGGTGCGGGTCCGACCGAGATGTAGCGGGTGTCGTCTCCGTCGGGCGGCTCGATTTTGATCACGTCGGCGCCCATGTCCGCCATGATCTGCGTGCAGTACGGCCCCATCACCATCGCGGTGAGGTCGACCACCCGCACGCCGGATAGCGGACCGGCGCTAGCCACCGTCGGCTCCTTTTCGGTTTGCCATCGCGAAGCTGTAGCTGAGGTGTTCGACGTGGCCGTCGGGTACGACGGGAAACACCAACGGCGCGTGCATATCCCGGATCGCATCCAGATCTTCGCCAACCTGCTCCATCGTCCACGATGGACGAAACACGCCGGGCGTTTCGGCGATCACCGCTCTGGCTACGCGCCCGGCGACGGCAATCAGCATCTCACCGGTGATCGAACAGGATTCGTGGGCCAGCCACCCCACGACGGGCGCCACCTGATCGGCGCACATCGGAGGATAGGCCGAAATATCCAGTCCCTCGGCCATTCTGGTTACAGCGGACGGGACGATGACATTGCAACGCACGTCATCTGCAGCACCTTCGAGCGCGACGACGTTGGACAAGCCGATAATGCCCGCCTTGGCTACCGCGTAGTTGGCGACGCCGTGGTTGCCGTAGAGGCCGCCGATCGACGACGTCAAAACGATGCGGCCATAACCGGCGGCGCGCATCAATCCGAACGCCGGCCGCACGACGTGGAAGGCGCCGCGCAGATGGACATCGAGCAGCGCGTCGAAGTCTTCGTAGCTCATCTCGGCCAACGGCGCTCGTCGAACGGTGCCGGCGTTGTGGACGATGATGTCGATTCCGTCGTAGTGGTCAAGCGCTGTCTGGATAATCGCTTGGCCACCAACAGGTGTCGCCACCGACTCGGTGGAGGCAACGGCCTCACCTCCTGCGGCCTTGACCTCGCGCACCACCTCGTCGGCCGGGCCGCTGTCAACACCGTCGCCGGTCAGACTGGCGCCTGTGTCGTTGACGACGACCTTGGCTCCTCGTGAAGCCAACAGCAGTGCGTAGGATCGTCCCAGTCCCCGTCCTGCACCGGTGACAACTGCGACGCGACCGTCGAATCTGAGTTCAGTCATTCGTGTCCAAGCACCAGACCGTCCAGATCACCCTTGTCGCGCCATTCGGCCAACAGCTCACCGAAGGCGTAGAAGCCCGGCCCATACGGCTCGCCCAGGTGTGAGCGTATGCCCTCTCCCCCGCCGCCGCCTTCGTTGTTGTAATAGCCTGGCGTGCACTGGGAATCGAACGCCGAGTTGTCGATCGCGCTGTCTCGAATGGTTTGGCACCACTCGTCCTGCGCCCGTTGGCTGGGCTCGACTGTCGTCGCGCCACGTGCCATCGCTTCGGCGATGATGTACGCGATGTGTTCGCCCTGCAATTCGTAGTTGGCGGCAATGTTCGCCGAGATACCCACCTGGGTGAAGCCAGTGAAGAACTGGTTGGGAAAGCCCCGGCTGGTCATGCCGTGCAATGTCTGGTAGCCGTCGGCCCAATAGTCGAAGAGCGAAAGCCCGTCGCGACCTTCTATCGCGTCGATCGAATACCGGCGACTGATCTCAGTGGTGATCTCGAACCCGCTGGCGTAGATGATGCAGTCGACGCCGTATTCGACATCGTTTGCGACGAGCCCCTTTTCAGTCGCCCGCTGCACTCCCTTCGTCGAGGAGACGTCGATCAGGGTCACGTTCGGCCGGTTGAACGTCGCCAGATAGTCGTCGTTGGAACACGGCCTCTTGCATAAGAACCGGTAGTAGGGTTTGAGTGCCTCCGCGGTGTCCTTGTCGTGCACAATGCTCTCCACACGGCGCCGCAGCCGCTCCATGACTTTGTAGTCTTCCTCCTCGCGGATCGCCATGAATTCTTCTGGGCGCAGCGCGGCAGGGTCATCCAGAGCGAGCACCCGGGCGGCGGTGTTCCTGCCGAGTTCGGTCCAGAAGTCGCACACCAGATCCGGTTGGCCCAGCGCCATCCCTTCAAATGTCCAGGCGTGAAAGTTGCGTTGCCGTTCCTTTTGCCAGCCCGGCCGAAGCGACTTCACCCACTCGGGATCGGTCGGTGTGTTGTTTCGGACGTCCACCGACGACGGGGTGCGCTGAAAGACGTAGAGGTGCTTGGCGTGGCGGGCGAGGAAGGGCGTCACCTGGATACCGGTGGCGCCAGTGCCGACCAGCGCGACGCGCTTGTCGCTCAGTTTGTCGAGTTCGCCGGAGGTGTTCCCACCCGTGTAGGAGTAGTCCCAGCGCGAGGTGTGGAAACTGTGTCCTTTGAAGTCCTTGATCCCGGGGATGCCAGGGAGCTTGGGACGGTGGAAAGGCCCAGAGCCCATTACGACAAACCGGGCCCGGATGTCGTCGTCGCGGTTGGTGGTGATTCGCCACCGCTTGATCGCCTCGTCCCACCGTAAATCGTGGACCTGGGTGGACAGGATCGCGGAATCGTAGAGCCCGAAATGCTTTCCGATGCGCCGGCAATGCTCATAGATTTCGGTGCCGTCGGCGAACTTCTTCGACGGCATGAAGTCGAGCTCTTCGAGCATCGGTATGTAACAGTATGATTCGTTGTCGCATTGAATCCCTGGATAGCGGTTCCAATACCAGACGCCACCGAAATCTCCGCCCAGTTCGATGATCCGCACATCGTCGACGCCGGCCTTCTTCAGATGGGCCGCGCACAGCAGGCCGGCGAACCCGCCCCCGATGACCGCGACGTCGATGTCCTCGGCGATCGGATTGCGGATCAGCGGCGGAGAATGCGGGTCGACTTCGTAATACCCGGCGAAGTCGTCCTGTAGCTCGACGTATTGCTTCGATCCTTCTGCGCGCAGCCGCTTTTCCCGCTCCTGCCGGTATTTTTCGCGCAGCGCTGCGATATCGACGTCATCCGGCGTCTGTGTCGGTTGCTCGCAGTCGGTCATGCCAGGGCGTTCTCCGGAAGAGCCGCGGGGTGCAGGGGTGCATCCATTTCGTGTGCTGCCGGGAGCACTTCCTTGGCGAACAGCTCGGTGCTGGCCATCGCCTCCTCGTACGGCATGGTGCCGAACTGCGGGACGATGGTGAGCTCCTCGAACGAGCACGCTTCCTGGGCAGCCTTTAGCCGGTGGAAGATCTCCTCCGGTGTGCCGATCAGCAAGTTGGACGCATGGTAGCCGGGCGTCTTGGGCTTCCCCTTGTCGTCGCCCGTGACCGAGGACGCCAACACCGCGGTCGCGCTGGCTTCCCTGGCCGCGTAGGCCTCGTATCCCTTGACACCTTTGAAGTTGGAGGCGTCGGCGAATCCGTAGTGGACGGTGACGTCGCGGTTGGCCGTCCAGATCCACTCCTCGGTCTTGGCGGCGTCGTCGGCGTTCGGCGTGCAGTACATGAACATGACGTTCTTCGGTTGGCAGGGCGCCAGGCCCTCCTCTTTGCGGAATGTGTTCACCTTCTGTACTTCTCGCCCGGCGTCTTCGATCGGCTTGTTACCGACGAACAACGGCACCATCCCGCGGCGGGCCAGGATCTCCAGCGACTCGGCGGTCGAGGACGAACTGTAGATCCGCGAGAACAAGTCGCGGCTTTGGGGTTCGGGACGCAGCGACATCTCCGGGACGGTGAAGATCTCGCCCTCGTAGGAGAACCGTTCCCCGGACAATGCCAGTTCCAGGATGTCGAGGGTTTCGTTGAATCGCTGTCTGCTCTCTTCCCGGGGAACACCGACGGCGTCGAACTCACCTTTGGACACGCCGCGTCCGATGCCGATCGTGGTGTATCGGCCGTTGGAAAGGATGTCGAGGTAGGCGATCTGGTGCGCGAGCCGCACAGGGTGCCACCACGGCGCCACCACGACGAAGGTTCCGAGGCTGACCCGTTCGGTTCGCCCGGCGAAGTAGCTCAAGGCCTGAATCGGGTTGGGCGTCATGCCATACGGGGTTCCGCAGTGTTCCGGCATCCAGATGCCGTCGAAGCCGAGCGGTTCGGCCAGATCGGCGATTGCGAGGGTGCCCTGCACACACTCCCAGTCGGGCGTCGCCGGCGGTTGGCTGAAATCTCCGGCCAGTACGCGGTCCCAGTCGTGGGAGTTGTGCGCTCCGAAACCGAGGTTGACTTTCACTGTCCAGACTCCTTTGCTAATTCCTGCGGCGCACCGGTGTCCATGTACTTGGCGAGGTTGCGGTGCAGATTGGCTGTGCTGCGTTCCATGTAGGGGTTGGGCTTGGTCCCTTTGAATCCAAGCGATTTCATGCCTTGCTGTACTGCGGCCATGTTCGAGAAGTCCTGTGGGAACACCGTGCGCCAATCGGGATCGTCGGGCGCCATGTACACCCATTCGGTCTGTGGCTCCTGGCCTTCGGGATAGAGCTCGTAACAGGACGCCTCGAAGATGCAGCTATTGGGGTCGTAGCCGTGCGGCCGGGCGCTGTAGCACAGCGCCGTCGTCAAGCCCTGCCCGATCTGGAAGTTCGGGAAGATCTGCCATGCGGTACCGCTTTTGGCCAAATGGTCGGGATCGATGGTCGGCCAAATCACTCCGCGCGCAGCATCATCGCGCCGCGCAGTCGAGAGCCAGTGGGCGAGCACCTGATCGGCTGGGGTGTCTTCCGGCAGTTCGTCAACTAGTCGGCGCGCGGCATCTACCAGCGTCTTGGTTGTGGTCGCGTTGGTTTCTTCCAACGTGTACACCTGCATCTCGGCGGTCGAGATCCGCGGGTCTCCCGAGCCAAGCCGGATCTTCGACTTCGTCTCCCCCAGGTCGTCGGGCGCGTCGTAGCCGATGTTGCTGTGCTTCCCCTGCGCCTTCGCCCAGCCGCGGAACGTGCTGAACTTGTTGAACTGCGGGTGAGTGGTGGCGACATGGTAGGTCTCGTTGAACGCCTCCATGGCCACCTTCCAATTGCACTGGAAATGCAGCCATTTACGCCATTTGCATCGCATGTTCTGCAAACCGAAGGGATCGAGCATGGTGGCGGCGGGCTCGAGATAGTCGCGCAGCGGCTCACAGTCGGGATCCATGTTGATCCACACCCAGCCGCCCCAGGTGTCGACGCGCACTGGAGCCAGATGGGTGTTCTGCGGTGTCAGCGCACCCTGCCAGTCCTGCTGTTCTGGGACGTGGATACAGGCGCCGTTGAGATCGTAGGTCCAGCCATGGAATCCGCACACAAACGACTTGCGGTGGCCGCACGCGCTTTTGACGCCCTCCGGGACATCCACCAGGCGTCGGCCGCGGTGAGCGCACACGTTGTGGTGCGCCGTCAGCGTGTCCGGGCCGGTGCGCACCACCACGATGGAGTCGTCGAGAATGTCATAGGTCAGGAAGCTGCCGACTTTCGGCAGATCCTCCACCCGCCCGACTTGTTGCCACACCTTTCGCCACAGCCTGTCCCGTTCTGCGCGGGCGTAGTCCTCGGACAGATAGGCCTCCACGCCTATCGTCACCGGTTCGGAAAGCTCTTCGGCTGCTTGGATTTCGGTGTCGGTCATCACGTCCTCCTGATCGCCGCTCGGAAGGAGTCGTCCTTGAGGAAAAGCGAGGTGTTGTCGGCGTCCAAGTGCGTCCATTTGAGGTCCAGGCCGCCGTCGACCAGAAGTGTCTGGCCGGTGATGTAGCTGGACAGGTCCGACAACAGGAACAGGATGGCGCCGGCGATTTCCTCGGGACGGGCGCGTCGCCCCATCGCGATCGCACGGCGATCCCGCTCGCTGTCTTCATCGACATAGGTGCGCGAGGCCGGCGTCGCGGTGATCCCCGGCGCCACCGCGTTGACTCGAATCTCGTCAAGCGCCAGTTCCACGGCCATCGTGCGGGTCATCGCGGCGACCGCTGCCTTCGCCGTGCCGTAGGCGATGTGAAACGGCGCGGTGTTCATGCCGCTGACCGACGAGATCGAGACGATCGACCCACGACGGTTGCGTGCTTTCAGTGCCGCGGCCATCGCCTGGCTCATGAAGAACGCGGTTTCCAGGTTTTGCGTGAACAGGTCACGCCAGTCGCCCCGCGTCACCCGGGTCGACGGCATCCAGGTCGATGGCGCGGCCCCGCCGGCCACGTTGACCAGCCCGTGCAGGTCGCCCTCGGCGCGCACCGCCTGCTCTATCGCCGCGGCCACCCCGTCGTCGGTTGCGACGTCGGCGGCCACCGGGACGATCGACAGCCCCTGGGAGATCAGCGGTGCAATGTGGTCGTCGAGATTGTCCCGGCACCGGCTCACCGCGATCACCGTCGCGCCGGCCTCGGCGACCATGCGGGTGACCGTGGTGCCGATGCCCCCACCACCCGCGCCGGCCACTACCACCACGCGCTGGTCAAGGCTGAGCAGATTATCGGTCACTATGACTTTTGTCCGGACAATATAGGAAGATGTGCATAATTGAGAATATGATTCTCTGCAAATGGCCAGGCGTCAAGTGGGCCTATCTGACGTGGTCTGAACTATTGTCTGGACCACGCTGGGTCGCTAACGTCACCGGCGGAAAGGTGATCACCAATGCTGCTGCAAGAAGGGCGCTCCTGTACCGAGATCGCCCCGAGTCTCGCTGAGGGTTGGCGTCTGGAGCGGCTTACCCCGCCCAGTCGGTTGTTCGGCGCCAACGGGTTACGGACCGGGCCCGACGGGCGGATCTACATCGCCCAGGTGACCGGCAGCCAGATCAGTGCCCTCGACATCGAAACCGGCCGGCTGGAGACCATCAGCCCCAAGGGCGGCGACATCATCGCGCCCGACGACGTAGCTTTCGACCCGCGCGGCAACCTTTACGCCACCGAGGTCATGGACGGTCGGGTCAGCGCACGCGGAACCGACGGCCACACCCGGGTGCTGCGCGACGATGTCCCGTCGGCCAACGGGATCACCGTCCATCAGGGCCGGCTGTTCATTGGCGAATGCCGCGAAGGCGGGCGCCTGCTCGAGCTTGACCTGGGCGGCGGTCCGCCGCGGGTGCTGCTGGAAAATGTCCCGTCCCCCAACGCGATGGAGGTCGGCCCAGACGGGTTGCTGTACTTCCCGGTGATGGGCGCCAACGAAATCTGGCGGATCGACCTTGACGGCGGTGCGCCGCAAACAGTCGCCACCGGCCTCGGTGTGCCTGATTCGGTGAAGTTCGATTCAGCCGGCCGGATTGTCTCAACCCAGGTGCACAGCGGCCAGGTGTTGCGCATCGACCCGCGCACGGGCGAGCAGGCGGTGCTTGCCGATCTCAACCCCGGTCTGGACAACTCGACCTTTGTGGGCGATCGGCTGTTCGTATCAAACTTCACCGGTGAGATCACCGAAATCCTCAATGATGGAAGGACTTCGACGGTGTTGCCGGGTGGGCTGAACTGGCCGCTGGATCTGGCGGTCGGCGCCGACGGCAACCTCTACATCGCCGACGGCACCTACTTCTACGCCCTACTGCCCGATCGCACACTGCAGACCGTGGGCATGTTGTTCAGCTCGGGCTACCCGGGCTTCCTGCGCGGCCTGGCTGCGGCGGGTCCTGGCGAGTTCGTCGTCACCACCTCAGGTGGTCAAGTGTCGCGTTACCGGCCCGCTAGCTGCGAAACCGAGGTGCTGGCAGACGGATTCGATCAGCTCTACGGGGTGGCGCTGGCGGACGGCGGCGTCGTCATCACCGCCGAACTGGGGACCGGACGGGTGTTGGCGATCCGTGCGGGGCGGGCCGATGTGATCGCTTCGGGTCTCAGCGATCCGATCGGGCTGGCGATTGCACCCGACGGCACGTGCCTGGTATCCGAAGCGGGCGCCGGACGAGTGGTCAGACTTACCGCGTCCGGCGTGCACACCGTGGTCGACGACTTAGCCCGGCCACAAGGCATTTTGGTGCGCGGCCAGCAGTTGTACATTGTCGACGCCGACGCTAAGGCGTTGATCGCCCTCGACCTTGATAACGCAACGCGGCGCACCATCGCCACCGGCTTGCCGCTCGGTGCTCCGCCCGGTGTATCACCCAAGCCGCTGAAGGGCATGCCGCCATTCTCCGGCCCGCAGGGACCGTTCGCCGGTATCGCCGCTGGCCCCGACGGCACGCTCTACATCTCGGCCGACGCGGAAGGCAGCGTGCTGGCGATCCGACAGGCAGATAGCGATGGCTGACGGCCAGGCAACCGACCACCGCTACCTGCAGGTCGCCCGCGCGCTGCGGAAAGAGATCGTCGACGGGGTGTACCCAGTGGGTTCGCAGCTACCCACCGAACACCAACTGTGCGAACGGTTTTCGGTCAGCCGCTACACCGTCCGGGAGGCGTTGCGGCGACTGCGTGACGACAACCTCGTCGCGTCGCGGCCGCGAGCCGGTACACTGGTGGTCCCGCGGCCCTCGTCGGACTCCTATGTTCAAGACGTCGTCTCGATTAACGATCTGCTGGCGTTTGCGACCGGCGCGCAATTCGCGATCGAGGCCACCGGGATGGTCCGCGTCGACGACGAGCTGGCCGGCCGGACCGGCCTGGCCGTCGGCGGAGAATGGTTGGCCGTCCGCGGTTTCCGGCAGATCGAGGGCGCCGAGTTCCCGGTCTGCCGAACCGAGTACTACATCAACCGGGCATTCGCCGGTGTGGGCCGACTGCTGCAACGGCATACCGGTCCGATCTTCCCGCTGATCGAGGACCTCTTCGGGTTGAGCATCGTCGAGGTGCGTCAGGAGATCGCCGCTGTGCTGATCTCGCCGGGACTGGCCGCGGAGCTCAGCGTCGAGTCCGGCAGCCCGGCGCTGGAAGTGCACCGCACCTACGCCACCTCCGATGGTGAGGTCGCCCAGGTGACGATCAATACGCATCCCGCCGCGCGTTTCCGTCACTCGATGACGATGCGACGGGTCCGCGGCTAGTCTCACGCTTAGATTGGCATGTCAAGCAACGTGACCGGAAAACGTATTGGTGGACGGCGGGTCCGCTGGGACGACGGGCGGGCCGCCGACGCCTACGCACGCGGGTGGTGGGTACGCGGCACCCTGGCCGACTCGCTGGCCGAGGCCGCGCAGCGCACACCGCAGCGAATTGTGATGATCGACGGCGCAGGCGAAATCGACTGCAGGAGCCTCTACGAACAGTCATCAGCACTGGCCCGAGCGCTGTTGACCCGCATACCGCCCGGCAGCGTGGTGTCGATGATGCTGCCGAATTGGCACGAGGCCGCAGTCATTTATCTCGCGACGACGATGGCTGGAATGGTAGTGAACCCGATCCTGCCGTCAATGCGGGACCGCGAGCTACTCTTCATTCTGAGTGACGCGAACTCTCGGATAGTTTTTGCGCCTGCGATTTTCGGTCGTCACGACTACACGGCGATGCTGGATCGGGTAGTCAGCCAAATGGATTCGCCCCCTGAGGTTGTCGTGGTGCGCGGCGAAGCGCCGTTGCCTGCCGCGAACTCATCGACGGTCGAGCTGCCGACGCTGGATCCCGATGCTGTGCGCATGATTCTCTACACATCCGGAACCACCGGCCGTCCGAAAGGGGTGCTGCACAGCCACAACTCGATGCACGCGTTGATCCGCCAGATCCATGACTATTGGCAGGTGCAGCCCGGCGACCGGTTTCTGGTGCCATCGCCCGTCGCGCATATCGGTGGCTCCATCTATGCGTTCGAGTGTCCACTGCTGCTAGGCACTTCCGCTGTCCTGATGGAACGCTGGAACGCCGACGACGCGATCGACCTCATCGAGGCGAAACGCTGCACTCACGTGGCAGGAGCGACACCTTTTCTGGAACAGATGCTTGACGCCGCCGAACGCGCCGGCACCCGGCTGCCGGAGCTGAAGCTGTTCATTTGCGGCGGCGCGTCGGTTTCGCCGTCGTTGATCCGCAGGGCAGCAGAGTATTTCGAGCATGCGGTGGTTACCCGGGTGTACGGTTCGACCGAAGTGCCCGTGACGACGGTCGGCGCACCGCACGATCCCGCCCATGCAGCCGACACCGATGGCCGGGCGGGCCTCGCGCAGATCACCCTCGACGGCAACGGCGAAATTCATGCCCGCGGTCCGCAGATGTTGGTGGGTTACCTGCACCCCGAGGACGAAGCGGGATTGTTCGACGACGACGGATACTTTCGCACCGGAGATCTGGCCCGCTGGGTCGATGACGACTACCTCGTCGCCACCGGACGAGTCAAGGACGTCATCATCCGAAACGGCGAGAACATCGCGCCCAAAGAACTCGAGGACATTCTCATCGACCATCCCGGCATCGCGGAGATCGCCGTCGTCGGTCTGCCGGATAACCGAACGGGTGAGCGTGCGTGTGCGGTGATCGTGCCTACAGACCAGTCGCGGCCCGACGTTGCGAGCCTGCGCAGTTTCTTGCAGGACCAAGGGGTCGCCACATTCAAAGCACCTGAGCAAGTGGTTATCTGGGAGCGGCTCCCCCGAAACGACGCCGGCAAGGTGCTCAAGCAACAGATTCAGGCGGCCCTGACCAAGGTGGATGGATGATATGCAGGTAGCGATTGTAACCGGCGCAACGGGCGGTATCGGCTTTGGCTGCGCGACAAAGCTTTCCGAAATGGGAATGGCAGTACTGGCGACGGGTCGCAATGAAAAGCGGCTCGCTGAGTTAGCCGAAGCCATCGGCGCTTCCGATCGGATCGCAACCGTTGCCGTCGACTTGACCGACGACGACGCTCCCGGGCGCATCGTCGAAGCCGCGGTCGAACGTTGGGGTCACATCGATTTCCTGATCAACAACGCCGGCGTGGGAAATCCCACGCCGCTACATGGCACCGATGACGAGACCCTGGATTATTTCCTCAATGTGATGTTGCGCGCGCCGTTTCGCCTGGCGCGTGACGTGTTGCCGCACATGCAGCCCGGCTCGGCGATCATCAACATCACGTCGACATTCGCTGTCGTGGGTGGTCTTCGCGGCGGGCCCTATTCCGCCGCCAAAGGTGGTCTGACCGCACTGACCACCCATATCGCCTGCCAGTACGGGTCGCACGGAATTCGCTGCAACGCCGTAGCTCCCGGAGTGATCCAGACGGCGATGACCGAAGAGCGGTTACAGGATCCGCGATTTCGTCGGATCAACACCGAGATGACCCCTCACCAGCGTCTGGGCACGGTCGATGACGTTGCCAGCACGGTCGCGTTCTTGTGCTCGCCCGGCGGCAGTTTCATCAACGGCCAAACCATCGTGGTCGACGGCGGTTGGAGCTCCACCAAGTACCTGTCAAAGTTCGCGCTGACATCGGAGTGGACGGCCCGGTGAACCTGTTCGCGCTGCTCGAGCAGACAGCGCAGCGCTTTCCGGATCGCGGGGCGGTCTATCGCGGCGCGCGACGCTGCTGCACCTGGAGCGAGTTGCGCGACCGCGCGCTGCGCGTGGCGGGCTCGCTGCGGCAACAGACGCCGGCCGGCGCCCGGATCGCGATCATCAGCGAAAACCGCCCGGAGATCGTTGAACTGCTGTTCGGGATTTGGGCGGCCGAACGTGTCGCGGTGCCGATCAACTACAAGCTGCATCCCCGCGAGATACTGCAAATCTTGGACGATGCCGACGTCTCACAGGTCTTCGCCTCGTCGACGATTGCTGCCCAGCTCGGGACGGACTGTGTCTTTCCGGTCGAAAGCCTTGAGGGAGAACAATACTCACATCGGCTGACTGCCGCGCCCGCAGCGGTGCCGTGCACCGATCCGTCGACGCTGGCCTGGCTGTTCTACACCAGCGGGACCACCGGCCGGTCAAAAGGCGCCATGCTCACCCACCGCAACCTGATGGCGATGACGATCGCCCACCTCGCCGATATCGACGCACCCGACGAAACATGCAGTCTGATACACGCCGCGCCGATGTCGCACGGTTCTGGGCTCTACATCCCGGCGTACGTGCTGCGCGGCGCACGTCAGGTCGTGCCGGAGCGCGGCGGGTTCGATCCGGGCGAGTTTCTGGATCTCTGCGAGCAACATCCGGGCTGCAGCGCCTTCCTCGCACCGACGATGGTGCAGCGAGTCATCCAAACAGGCCGCGCCTGCCCGAATCAGCTGCGCACCATCGTCTATGGCGGCGGCCCGATGTATGTGGAGAGCATCAAGAAGGCGCTGGCGGCCTTCGGACCGGTCTTCGCCCAGATTTATGGTCAAGGCGAGGCGCCGATGACCATCACCGGGTTGCGCCGCAGCGACCACCAGGCAACCGACGACGCGATCCTGGGTTCGGTCGGCTATCCGCGCTCGGGCATGCAAGTCGCGGTGTTGCGTGCAGACGAGTCACCGGCCGCCGTGGGTGAGATCGGTGAGATCGTGTGCCGCGGTGACGTTGTCATGGCCGGCTACTGGCGCAATCCCGTGGCCACCGACGCTACACTTCGCAAGGGCTGGCTGAGTACTGGCGATATGGGATCCTTCGATGCCCGCGGCTACTTGACGTTGCATGACCGTTCCAAAGACGTCGTGATCAGCGGCGGGACCAACATTTATCCCCGCGAGGTGGAGGAGGCGCTGCTCGAGCACCCGAGTGTGTCGGAAGCGTGTGTAGTCGGGACACCGGACGCCGAGTGGGGTGAGGTCGTGGTCGCATTCATTGTCGGCGGGGCCCAACCCGATGAGCTCGACGCCCATCTGATGGAGCGTATCGCTCGCTTTAAGCGCCCGAAGCGCTACGTCGCCGTCGACCAGCTACCGAAGAACAGCTACGGCAAGGTGCTCAAGCGAGAATTACGCCAGCAACTGATGTAACGAAGCTTTGATCCCGGTTTGGCTGGCCAATGCGAACCGCGCACTTTAGCCTCTCGTGCCGACAAGTAGCGGAACCGACGAACTTGCTAATGCTGAGTTATCCACAGTTGGCAGTTGATCCACAGTTGGGGTTTTGTGCGTTGGGTCTGGG